>CAZTIE010000050.1:0-9755 GCA_964613645.1 uncultured Verrucomicrobiales bacterium | reverse complement strand
GGATAAAATCACTAAATAATAATATTATATCTTATTTTATGCAGGCTTGGCTATACATTGCAATTTCATCAAATCAGCCTCTAAAACGAAGCATTAGGCGCACTTATTTTATGCAGATAAGATGTTTTGTGCATTTTTTAACAGACCAGCCTGCCTCTTTATCTTGTGTGTTTTCTGTATGTTTACCTAGCTTTTTTCTAACTTGGTGTGCTTCAATTACTGTGGCATCAATAATGCTAACCTCTCCAGTTTTAACAATAGCGCCCTTCTCACTAAGCTGAGCGTTGATTTCTTGCAACAAAACATCATACAAATTAAGCGTGATCAGCATCCCTTTAAACCGTGAAAATGTTGAATGATCGGGAATTTGATCAACAATAGAAAACCCTGAAAATCTTTTAAACAGTAGGTCACGACCAAGCATCTTAGAAAGCATCACATTACTTAAATTGTGCCAAGATTGCAGTAAAAGAGCCCTAAACATAATGATAGCAGGGTAAGGTGATGGCCCGTCTTTTGATGCATAAATTGGAGATAAAATGGATTCAATACGATCCCAATTCATCAAAGCATAAATATCATCTAGATCGTGTAAATTTTTATGATCCGGTATTTGATGATCAACGAGGGTTGGGTGGCCAACGGTTTTCCTTGTCATAAGAGTGCTGATTGATGACAGAAAGTATGCCTAATTATAACAAATTTCAAACAGTGACAAAATTTATTAAGTTGAATTAGAGGTTATGCAAAGGTCTCAATATATATGTTCGACTTTTTTCTGCATGAGAAAATATAAATTATTGTTTAAGATCTGATTCTGAAATTATACTACTCTATTCCTTTATCAGCATAGAGTTTAGAATATTTTGATAACCCGCAACCAGTAGTAAACACACCTTTTATTGTTTTTTAACATTACCTACGCTGAAAAACGGGGGTAAATTCCTGATGTGGCAGGAAGGTGCGTACCCGAAATTAGCTTGTGGCTTATCGCATCTACTCCCCTGTTGTTTTCATCTATAGCTAAATAATCCAATATTTTAGCTGATCCTATTGGTAGTAAACACTGTGTCATCAGAGCGATTTTTCGTATAGATTCACATAGGGTATATAAAACTGTATTCATGCGCTCTGTGTCTGTTTTCTTCAAATCCCATGGTTTTTGTTGATCAACATAAGCGTTACAATCAAAAATAATTTTCCATATATCTTCGGCGTACTTATGAAATTTTAAGTCATCTATATGTTGCGTTAATAGTGGTAGCATCTGCTCAACACTGTTCATTAAAGCTTTATCAACGTCTTCTAGATTTCCAACTTCAGGCACTTTAGCATCTGCATTTTTTTGTACAAAGGATAAAACACGCTGCACTAAATTTCCGTAAGCATTGGCAAGTTCTGCATTTGTACGGTTTAAGAATGATTCATGTGAAAAATTCCCATCTTGGCCAAACGGCATTTCGCGCAGAACAAAATTCCGTACAGAATCAAGCCCATAATTATCTGTAAGCATTATGGGATCTACAGTATTACCAAGAGATTTTGACATTTTTTCTCCCTCTACTGTCCACCAGCCATGGGCATAAATCTGTTTTGGCAGGGGCAAGTCTGCAGCCATTAAAAAAGCTGGCCAATATACAGCGTGGAAACGTAAAATATCTTTTCCAACAACATGAATTGCTTGAGAAAATCGTTCTATATCAAAGTTATCTGGATAACCAACTGCTGTTAAATAGTTTGTAAGCGCATCAATCCAGACATACATGACATGCTTTTTTACGTTGTTATCAGCATCTTTTGGTAGGGGAATGCCCCAATCAAAACTACTGCGTGATATTGATAAATCATGAAGACCAGATTTTACAAAAGAAAGCACTTCATTGTTACGTGATGCTGGTTGTATAAAATTTGGATTATTTTCATATAATGCAAGTAACTTATCTTGAAAAGCTGACAATTTAAAGAAATAGCTCTGCTCAACAACCCATGTAACCTCAGCATTAGTTGGTGCCTTTCCGTTAACAAGCTCTTCTTCCTTATAAAAGGCTTCATCACGAACGGCGTACCAGCCAGCATACTCTCCAGGGTAAATATAGCCATTCTCAACAAGCTTAGTCCACAAGTGTTGCGCTGCCTTCTTATGACGTTCTTCAGTTGTTCTAATAAAGTCATCATTAGTGATAGATAGATGAGTCATCATATTTTTAAAGGTTAAAGAAACTTCATCAACAAAGTCCTTCGGATCTTTTTGTGCTTTTTCTGCTGCTTGTTGAATTTTTTGTCCGTGTTCATCTGTTCCTGTTAAGAAAAAAGTATCGTGACCAGAAAATCGTTGAAAACGTGCCCAGACATCACATGCAATTGTCGTATAGGCAGAACCAAGATGAGGCTTGTCGTTTACGTAATAAATAGGGGTCGTGATATACTTTTTCATAGGATAAATACATAGTTAAGTTTGTGCACCTTATTATGCAACATTCAGGTAACTATCAGCAATTTTTTATTTTGACAATTAAAGATTTTGTAGTTTTGAGACCAGCGTATCAAGTTGTTCATATGTATCGAAAGAAAGCTTGATTTGTCCACCACGTTTACTGATATTAATTTTTGTGGGCATGCTAAGTGCATTTTCAATTATTTGTTGAACAACAATTAGATCTGGATCTACTGTTTCCTGGCCTAATGTATTTTTCTGTGTGCTTGGTGTTTTTTCTCTTCGTCTATTTTCGGTCTCTCGTACAGATAATTTTTCACTTAAAATGTCTTGAACAAGTTCCTCCATATTGTTTGAACCAATAAGTGTTCTGGCATGTCCGGCACTCAATTTTCCGTTCCGAATTAGATCTTTTACATAATCAGGAAGTGTTGTTAAGCGCAAAAGATTGGCAACGTAGCTGCGGCTTTTGCTAACTGATAAAGCGACTTCTTCTTGTGTTTTACCAAAATCATCTACCAGTTTTTTTAAAGATTCTGCTTCTTCTATAGCGTTTAGATCGTCACGTTGTAAATTTTCTATTAAACCAACTTCTAAAGCTTCTTCGTCATCACACTCGACAATAATAATAGGTACATTTTTTAAACCAGCTTCTTTAGAAGCTCGCCAACGACGCTCACCGGCTATAATCTCAAATGTATCTTCTGTTAGGGCGCGAACAAGAATAGGCTGTAGAACACCTTTTTGACGGATAGACTCTATTAAATGGGCCATGTTTTCTGAATCAAAGCGTTGGCGCGGCTGCATTTTTCCGGGTTGTAACTTTTGTACTTGAGCCGTAGCTAGTTGTGAACCTGTCGCCGCACGAAGCTCCTCTGTGTAATCTAAATCGCCAAGTAAGGCGGCCAGGCCTTTTCCTAATGGGTTTCCAATTGTGCTCATGCTGCTATTCTTTCTTTTTCTTGTTGTAATATTTCTTTGGCAAGGCTCATATAGGCTTTTGACCCTGCTGAATGAACATCATATAGTAAGACTGGCTTTCCATGAGATGGCGCCTCTGATACGCGTACATTTCTTGGAATGACTGTTTTAAATACTTTATTTTTCAAATGCTTTCGCACGTCATTCGCCACCTGTGCGCAAAGACCACTTCGTTTGTCAAACATGGTTAAAACGACACCAAATAGTTTTAAACTATTATTAAAATTGGCTCTAACCTTTTGTATTGAATTCAGTAGATAGCTTAATCCTTCCAAGGCGTAATACTCACACTGTAAAGGAACTAGAACGGAGTCTGCACAAACTAGGGCATTCAGGGTAAGAAGACCCATAGATGGTGGACAATCAATAAAAATGTAATCAAACATGTTCTTATACGGTTCAATCATTTTTCTTAAACAATGCTCGCGCTCATGTTTATCAACAAGCTCAATCTCAGCACCAATAAGCTCAATTGATGACGGTATAATAGAAAGACCTGGTACAATAGATTGCATGATAGACTCGCCAACGGTGCATCCATCTATTAACAAGTGGTATGAGGTGAATTTGCGTTGTCCTCTTGATATGCCAAGTCCTGTGGATGCATTGGCTTGTGGATCAAGATCAATTAACAAAACTTTTTTATCGGCTGCCGCAAGGGCTGTTGCAATATTAACGGAAGTTGTTGTTTTTCCAACGCCACCTTTTTGGTTAGCTATAACAATAATTTTTGACATTATATGCCTTTCCGTCTCAGATTTGTTGTTTTAACGATATAACCGTCTCCTGTTATGCTATTATATATTTCAAATTCAAACAACCATTCTTTTTCTGCCTCTATTATCTCACCCTCTAAGGATTTCCCTTTTAAAAAAATACCGATTGTTTCACGTGAAACATTTTCCATATAGACAAATAAATTTGTAAGTGATGTTAAGGCTCTTGCTGTAACAGTTACAGGTTCATAAATAAAAATACTTTCAATTCTATCTGCTATGACATGGGCATCTAATCCTAAACTACTGACACTTTGTTTTAAAAAAGTTGTCTTCTTTAAAATGGACTCAACCATTGTAACATTAAATCCCATAATTGATAATGGGATCCCAGGAACACCACCTCCACTTCCAATATCGATTACACGTGTATCGTTATTCATAAGTTGACACAACTGAATACTGTCCAATATATGACGTTGATAAAAATCATTCCAATCAGAAAGCTTCATGAGTGAAATTGACTGGTTCCAGCGATACAGCATGTCAAAATACGACTTAAACCTGTCAATTGTTTCACGTGAAACAATTGGGGCCGTTAAGGATTTGTTTACTATTAATGCCATAAACTAATAAGAGAGAAAGAGGTTTTATGAATAAAGTACCATACAATTTAAATGATTTCCATGTAAAAGATGATCTTATAAATAATAAGATTCTAGAGTTTATAGATTCAGAATATTATCTAGGTGCAGATGCATTAGATTCAATGCGTCATATTTTGCATAATGCTGGAGTAATCGACCTAGACCCCTATCTTGAACAACTTAAAATTATAAGCAATCCAACATACTATCCGTTTACAAATAAAAAAGTTGTGGAGAATATCTTTCATGATGGCGGCCGTAGCATACAAGAAGGCTTTCAAAAATGGCTGAAAGATGTTGAAAAAAATAAAATCCCTACTCTCAGCAAAATTCAAGATGTAATTTTGGGGTGGGAGATCGCACCATCAAAAGGTGATGTGATTTATGAGAATTCAATTGTTGAACTTATTCACTATATACCACTTTGTAGAGACATATACAAAGAACCTTTGTTTATTATTCCACCTTGGATAAATAAGTATTATATTTTAGATATTAATAAGGAACAATCTTTTGTACAATATTGTTTGCGCCAAGGAATTGATGTTTTTATCATCTCCTGGAAAAGCGCCACCTATGAAGATATAGATACAGGACTAGATGACTATATTATTAAAGGTATAGAAAAATGCATTTCTATTATTAAAAAACCGCTACATCTTTTAGGATTTTGTGTGGGTGGCCTTGGTGCACTTATTACGTCTATCAGAAACACGAATAAGCAAATAAAATCAGTAACACTTTTAGCCACACCCATAGATTTTTCATACTTACATCAAATTAAACAATTTATAACAAATGGAAATTTTTCTTTATATGTTGATAGAATCCTTTCAAGGGGATATCAATCTGGAGACGATCTTTTTCAAATGTTTTGTCTTTTAAAGTCAGAGGGCCTAATTTTTAAAAACATGGTGGATCAGTACTACTTAAATAAAGAACCCATTGAAAATGATATATTATACTGGAATATGGATTCAATTAATATACCAGCAAAACTGCATTTAGAATATTTGGAGAAATTCTTGTTAAAAAATCAATTAATTGAAGGTGAATACTCTATAGAACAAAAAAAGATAAATATAAATAGCTTAGTGCTGCCTACTTTCGTTGTAGCAACTGAAAAAGATCATATTGTACCACCTGCGTCTGCTTTAGCGCTGAGAACGAAGGGAAATAATGTGGAGTACATTTTAGGTGGCTCCGGTCATATTGCAGGCATTATTAATCCACCAGAACAGAATAAATATCATTTTTCTCGCTATTGCGATAAGAAGAAGATGCTTGTTACGCAAGAGGGATCATGGTGGGATACTTGGGCATTGTGGATAACAAAAAAAATGAACGGTAAGTATTCTGTAAAGAAAAAAAATGCGTTTAAAGCAATTAGACCTGCCCCTGGAAAATATGCCCTGAATCAAAAAAATTTAAACAAATATTCTTGATAAATTTAAGTATTTATTAATAGTGTCACGCTAGACTAAAAGAAGAATATATATTCTTCTTTTGAAATCATGTACTATGTTGGCTTAATTATTGTAGTTTTATCTGTTGGTGTTGGCTATGTCTTTATGGGAGGACACCTTAATGTTCTATGGCAACCCTTTGAATTTCTTATTATTTTAGGGTCAGGTATTGGCGCATTTCTGTCAGCCAATAGAATGAGCTTTATTAAAAAAATTATAAGTGCAATGACAAGAGCAATGAGTGATAAGTGCTTACAAAAAGAAGAATATTTAGAGCTACTGAGTGTTTTGTATTCAATATTTAAGCTTTCACGTGCAAAAAGCATGATTGCCATTGAGCCACATATTGAAGCTCCACATGAAAGTAGTATTTTTCAGAAATACCCCACATTTTTAAATAATCATGTTGCTGTCGATTTGTTTTGTGATTATATCCGCATGATCAGTATGGGGGTTGAAGACCCTATGATTATTGACGATATGATGCGCGATGAAGTAGAAGCTATTCAACATGAAAATATGCAAAAAGTGCATGCTATGAATATTCTGGCAGATAGTATGCCAGCGCTTGGTATTGTTGCAGCTGTGTTAGGCGTTATTCATACGATGGGATCTATTGCTGAAGCACCTGAAGTTTTAGGTGCGTTAATTGGTGGAGCTCTGGTTGGTACTTTTTGTGGTATCTTAGTGTCCTATGGTATGTTTGCGCCAACAGCCGGCAGAATGCATCAAATTATTGAACTTGATAACAAGTATTATGATTGTATCAAAGCCGGTGTAGTTGGTTTCATGCATAAGCTTCCCCCAATTATTGCCGCTGAATCGGCCCGAAAATGTGTTGAACATGAATTCAGGCCAACGTATACAGAAATGGAAGATGCATTAAATTCAATTAGTTTATAAAGGTTAACTGTGTCAGATAAACACGAAATAAAAATAGTTAAAAAAATTTTTAAAAAAGGCAGCCATGTACATCATGGTGGTGCATGGAAAATTGCTTATGCCGATTTTGTGACCGCAATGATGGCATTTTTTATGTTAATGTGGTTGGTTAACACCATAACAGTGGAGCAAAAAAAAGGTATTGCAGACTATTTTACTCAAAATCTTACAAAAATTGAGGATGGTAAAGAAACAGATAAAATATTATCCCTTAAAGGGGCGCAAGTAGAAGAACCAAGTGAGCAATCATTAGCTGGAAATATGCCCTTAAAAAAGATTAAAGAAAAAATAGAGCAGAAGATATCAGAAAACAAAGTTTTGAAATCAATGAGGAAGCATATTAATCTTGAATTAACGCCAACAGGATTGAATATAGATATTATTGATAGTGATGCGCTTTCAATGTTTGTTCCTGGCGGCATTGAAATGCTAGGTCCTATGAAAGATATACTCCAAGAAATCTCAAAAATAGTTAATGAGTCTGTAAATAAAATAAGCATCACTGGTCATACAGATGTCATCCAATACACCAATACAAAAGACTATTCAAATTGGGAGCTGTCTGCTGATCGTGCAAATGCGACGCGAAAAATGCTACAAAAAAATGGCGTTGATGAAGGTCGCATCTATTTTATTAAGGGACAGGAAGCAAAGGATTTATTTGACCCTAGTAACCCAACTTCACGGAAAAATAGACGTATTACGATTACTCTATTAAAGTGATATTATAACGATATAAATCTATTTTATTTAGTGAGAGCATGCTTTTTAAATCAAAAATGACACCCTTCTTATTTATTGGCGTTTTTCTATTTAGTAACGCTGCGCTTTGTGACGAAAATAAATCAGTAAAATGTGAAAATGAATGTAGGAAAACTGCAGATGCAATTAATAAGGCATCTAAAGCTGTTGTCAATTTACATGTAAGCCAAACCAATAAACGTGATGTTTTTAATCCCTTTATGGGGGACCCTACATTTGACTTTTTTTTTGGTGGCCAGATGCAGCAGCCACAAATTACCATGGGCAGTGGTTCGGGTGTGATCGTGAATACCAAAGGCCTTGTTGTTACCTGTGCCCACGTTGTGAAAGATGCTGAAAAAATTCTTGTTAAACTGAATGATGGTCGTGAATTTGAAGCATCAATACTGTATCAAGACTCTTATCAAGATATTGCCCTTTTATCCATTATAACAACATCATCAGAAGAATTCCCTGTAGCCCAGCTTGGTGATTCAGATGATTTGGTTATAACGGAGCCTGTTTATGCTATTGGTAATGCTTTTGGCATTGGGCAATCCATTACGGGCGGCATTATATCCGCTTTAAATAGGGTACTTGACGGAAATGTTTTGATGCAAATTGATGCCGCTGTGAATCCTGGCAATTCAGGCGGTGGTCTTTTTAATCAGCGTGGACAGTATGTTGGTGTGCCTAATGCCATTATAACGAAGACTGGCGCTAACCATGGTGTTGGGTTTGCTAAACCTATTCGTTTGATTAAATCAATCATTTATCAGGTGGAAAATAAGATACAGCACAAACCTGTTTGGATTGGTATTTCTGGTCAAGATTTTTCATATGGTATAGCAAAAGCCTTAGATGGATTTAAAATTGATGACTATAAAGGTGGTGTGATGGTCACAACCGTTCATGAAAAAAGCCCTTTTTCAGATAAAGTAAAACCTAAAGATGTGATTTTATTTGTTAACGATTATCCGATTGATAATGTGGAAAATTTTGATTTTCGTGTTAAAACAACAAATCTCAAAGATGATATAACGCTTACGATTTGGAGAAAAGACACTGGTATACAAACGATAACGGAAAAACTGCCTTCTGTTCCTGAATCTGAGCGTACAATTTCAATAGAAATTAAGGGTAACAATTTATTAAGTGGCTATGTGATAACAGATGTAACAGAGTTTTTAATAAGCAGTAAAAATTTGCCGCATTCATTAAAAGGAAAAACGATTATTCTTCAAACACCTGAAAAATATACACAACAACAAATAGGTTTTGCACGCTATATACAGCAATACGATGAAATAATTAAAATTAATGGAAAGGAAATATCAAAGGCACAGCAAGTTGCAGATGCTATTGCAAAGGGTTTAATATCAATTACAATGCGGCGTGGTAATCAAATTATGCAATTTAGTCAAAATGGTTAATGATAGATACTACTTAATACAAGTGTGATGTTGTATAGTCATTCCAAAATTAAATCGTGTCCTCTAATTGTAAGTAAACGTCCAAAGAACCCCATCTTTTACATACAAAACAACACGGTGACGTAGATCTAAGCTATAGGACATAACATAAACTCTTTTTTGACTTAGTATACTGCATAGGGCTTATTTTTGGAATGACTATAACACTTACAGACCCCATGAAAACTTGAATAATCTAACGCCTCTAGAGTATCTTAAAAACAACCATCACAGACTTGAATCTGTCTTATTTATGCTGAACCTGAACATTATTCATTATTTATTAGCTATTTTCAATGTGTTGTGATAGTCTGTTAATATTTCAACATGAAACTAAGGATTTTACAATGAATAAG
>CAZTIE010000049.1:0-9891 GCA_964613645.1 uncultured Verrucomicrobiales bacterium | reverse complement strand
CTTCTGGAAACGCTTCTACTGTTGGATGATGGCATTTTTGCAGCCACATCATAAACCTAAAGATGGTGGATAAAGTGAGTAGGCTGATCTATCGCTAGACCGGCCTCTCACACCACTGTACGTGATAGCCTCCTATCATTGCGTCATCAGTCCTTCATTTTTATTCGTCTTTCTGGTCCATACCTGCTAAGTTAATTCCTGACTTTTCCTCAACGCTCACAAGCACTTCTCTTAAAAGCAGCTGCTTGAGGTGGTTTGAAGCCTACGCTTGCATCGCCGACTACGAAGAGTCAACCTGCCCCCACCTTTTCAAGAGCTTATGCTCTCGTTCTTTAGGTCCCTAAAACCTCCTCCTATTGCTCTATGGCACACTGCGACAGAACCAATACATTTTTTTACACCTTAAAAGATGGAGAGGTATTGCAACGCGATATGCTCAAAATACAGCATCCTTTCTTGCGTTGGTTCAGAGTAGATGCTTGTTGCCTGACGACACTATCAATTTTTTGGCCTTGGATCAAGTATTATATTCTACGTCCCTTAAGGTTGCGCGCACATTGCCATCTTTCACGCGAATATGAACAGGCTGATTTTTCATGTTTTTCATGTCAGCCATCGTGTAGAGAGGTTGTTTCGTTACAGTGGTGATTAAACAAAAACCTTTATCTAAGGTTTTTTGATAGGAACTTTGATTTAACCGGGCCGCTACATTTTGAAAAGCGATTGTATTACGCTCTATATTATAACCCAAAGACGATACTAAACGATCCGATAACGTTTTTAGCCTATCCCGCTGTAATTCTAATTGATGTTTTGGCGGCTTTAACGTTGATGTAAGGTTTGTTAATTTTTGCTCAAAACTTAATATGGTAGAAATTTGTAAGCGTTCTAAGCGTTCTACCCAATCATCCAAACGTTGTGATTTTTCTTGTGTATATTTAATAGGATCAATCAAACTTTGTGCAGCTAATTTATAGCGCATTGAATAGTGCTGAAAGCTATTTTGATAGCTATTTAACAACCGCTTTGCCAAATGAATTAACGTTGATCTAATATCGGCTAAATCGGGTGTGATGAGTTCAGCTGCAGCTGTGGGTGTTGGCGCCCTAAGGTCAGCTGCATAATCGATCAGGGTTGTATCTGTTTCATGGCCAATGGCGGAAACAACAGGAATACCAGATTCATAAACGGCCCGAACTATAGGCTCTTCATTAAAAGCAAACAAATCTTCAAAACTGCCACCGCCACGCGCCACAATTATAATATCTGGCTGATCTTCAAGTGCATTAAAGCCCCTAATCGCATCTGTTACTTGCTCAACGGTACCTTTTCCTTGAACAAGAACAGGCCATACCAAAACATGACAAGGGTAACGCTGCCTTAAACGATGTAACATATCTTGAATAACAGCCCCTGTTTTCGATGTTACAATGCCAATTGTTTTGGGGAATTTTGGTAGGGGACGATTGTTGTTAAATAACCCTTCTTCTTGAAATTTAGCTTTGTTTTCTAAAAGCTTTTTCATCAAGTCGCCTTGTCCGGAAAGCTCTGCTTGTGTTACAATCATTTGATACTTAGACCTGGCCGGGTATGTGGTTATGCGTCCTGTTGCGATAACCTCTGCACCTTCTTTTAATGGCGTATCAAGTTTTGTTCCACGCCATACAACGCCGTCAATGACGGCATCTTTATCTTTTAGCGTAAAATACGCATGCCCTGATGTATGAATTTTTAATCCTGAAATTTCAGCTTTGACGTTTATATTAGAAAATTGAGACTCTACATGTTTTTTTAATATATTTGATATCTGTGTCACAGAAAAAACGGCATTACCCAATGGTATAATAGATGGATTTTGTGCTAGATTATCTGCATGTGGGTATAGATTCGTTGTATTGGTTGCAGATTCTTGTGACATAAAGAAAAAAACGCTTTTATTGGTACGACCTAACTTTACATTATTTTATTATTTTAGTCTATTTAAAGATAGAGGTTTTCCTTGTTAAATTATAACCAAGCATTTAATGCCGAGCTTGTAAAACTTAAAGAAGATGGACGTTATAGAGAGTTTGTACCTTTGTCACGTATGATGGGGGATTTTCCTTACGCCCTGTGGCACTGCAATGACGACCAACAAAAAGAAGTTGTTGTGTGGTGTACGAATGATTATTTAAACATGTCGCATAACAAACAGGTTGTGTGCGCCTTTCAAGAAGCAGCACAATATTATGGTGTGGGTTCTGGTGGAACGCGTAATATTGCTGGCACAAGTTATCCCCACCTTTTGTTAGAAAAAGAGATGGCTGATCTACACAAAAAAGATGCGGCATTAACATTTTCATCTGGCTATGCCGCAAATGAAGGTGCGTTATCCGCCTTAAGTAATGCTTTTCACGATATGGTTATTTTTTCTGATGAAAAAAATCATGCTTCTATAATTCAGGGCATTCGTGAAGGAAAAGGCGAATATCAAATTTTCAAGCACAATGATATGGAACATTTGGAATCTTTAATACAACCTCTACCTTTAACACAACCTAAATTAATTGCCGTGACATCTGTTTACCCAATGCTTGGGGACTTTGCAAAACTAGAAGATCTTTGTGACTTGGCTAAAAAATATAACGCTTTATTATACGTTGATGAAGTTCATGCAATGGGCATGTACGGACCAGAGGGAGACGGTCTTGCAGCACAGCTGAATCTACAAGATAGAGTGCATATTATTCAAGGCAATTTTGCAAAAGGGTATGGTGCAATTGGTGGCTATATTGCAGGATCTGCAAGTGTTATTGATTACATCAGATCCTTTGCAAGCAGCTTTATTTTCACAACATCCATTCCCCCTGCAACAACTCAGGCAGCCTTGGAATCTGTCAAGTATTTAAGAAAAAGTTCCGTAGAGCGTGAAAAATTATGGAGCAATGTTGCACTATTAAAAGATTCATTGCGTAACCACGGTGTGCCATTCATTAAAAACGACAGTCATATTGTTGCCGTTATTATTGGTGGTGCTTCATACTGTAAGCATTTTTGTGATCGCTTATTAATAGAGTACGGTATTTACTTACAACCCATTAATTACCCAACCGTACCACGGGGCCATGAAATGGTCCGTATTATAATCACGCCTGAACATACGTTCGAAATGATTAATAGCCTGGCACAAGCCTTAAATGAACTTTTGAATGAGCATAAAAAGTTAGAAGCCGCTTAAATACCATATATCTAGTCCTGGTCATTTTTTTACCGCGCCTGAATAAAACAAATTGACAACCTAATTTTTGTACCTTAATATTTGGTATTAATATACTTATTTTGAACAATATAATGAATCATCAATTATTTTTAATAGTGTTATCGTTTTTTATACTTACTTATTCTTGGGGGAGCGATTTAGATGGCGCTGACAATACGAGTTCATATGTTTCACTTTCACCGTTAACTGAACCCACATTCGATGATGTTAGCCCTTTTGTTGCAGAAGCCAGAGCGTACGATAAGACATTAGATGGTGCTAAAAATACAAGTTCAGCGGTTTCACTTTCACCGTTAACACCCTCCCCATTAGATGATGTTAATCCTTTTGCTTCAGAAGCCGCAGCCTATCATAAGAAATTGGATGATGACATTAAACCTGCAAGACAACGCTCAAGACCCACTGGGTAGCGTGCCCGTAAGTTGTTACCGCAAATTGAAATAAAGTTCACAAAAATAAAAGTCATATGTGAAATCGGAAAATCCGTACAAAAGAGTCAGCATGACAGCAGCACATTGAGTGCTTACGTGAAAGCACATTTTTCTGTACCTTTAAACTCTGTTGCAACAGATGAAAGTGACGCCTTAACGCAAACACTTATTTCGTGGGCCTTACTAACAGTATTTTTTATCGCAATCTCCCCGATGGCATGGTTCAGATCTACTCAGTAGAAACACTTAAAAATGATATAGTACGCATGGTGACGAGTATTAAACAACACGGCGACAAAGATGTTTTCAAAGCATATGTTTTGACCGTACATCATATCAATACAATGATGCCAGGACAACAAGAAAATTACCGCCATCAATTTCTTCACGCATTTTGTTGCAGCGATCATACTTTAAAAAGCGATTATGGTAACGTGCACAAGAGTGCTTTTATTCGCTTGCTACAGATCATCTGTATTGTTTTAAATATTGAACCCTAATCAGACGAGATAACCTAAAGAAGAGAAACTCATATGAATAATTACATTTTAACGGGCACGCCGGGGGCCGGAAAAACAACTTTGCTGAATGGATTAAAGGCCCTGCAATACAATGTTATTACAGAAAGCGCAACGGATATTATAGCACAAGAACAAGCAAACGGCACACCTAAGCCGTGGGAACATGTTGCCTTTCTTGCACAGATTACGACTTTACAAATGGATAGGCAGCACGTCGCTAATAAATCATCAAAAAACACGACTTTTTTTGATAGATCCCCCATTTGTACTTATGCACTATGTACCTTTTTAAAATACACACCTCCACAATTATTACTAAATGAAATAAAACGTATACGCGCGTTGAAAGTTTATAATAATGACGTGTTTTTTATAGAAAATTTAGGGCATGTAGCGCAAACGTCAGCAAGGCGCATTAATTATGAAGATGCCCTGCTGTTTGAACAAATGCACAAAGATGCGTATAAAAAATTTGGTTTCAATTTGATAACTATTGAAAAAGACAGTATTGAAAACCGCATCAAGAAAATAATAGGCTTTTGTCGTTAAAAACAAAAGCCTCATAATGGATGATTATCTTTAATCTTTTTTTATGAAACAGGATTTTGCATATAAATAGGATGCATTTATGGGCTAAAAGCAGGACTCAGTATGAACTATCCACCAGCCTTAAATAATCAGTGGTTCGCTGATGAAGGCCTGGTGCCTTTGACTGTCAATCAATTAAAAAGGACACAAAGACGCCAAATCGGAAATGCAAAACAAACTTAAACCGACCGTATGCGACATCGCACGTACGGTGGTGTGAGAGGCAGGTCTAACGATAGATCGGCCTCAGATTTACTAAATACGTGGGTGAATTAGACAAAAAAAATCAACTAGACTTATTAAAACCGAGCCTGCTTAACCTTTGCCCATATACGCAAACGCTCTTTATCATAAGCGCGCCCCTCTTCACCTGTGGGGGGTAAATCAAGCTGAAGGGATTGCATTATATGAGGCTCTGGGTACAAAAATTCAACATGAAGCAAGCTTGGGTCAATATATTTTCTTGATTCTGAAACTGTTGTGACTGCATATGTCATGTTTGAAAGCTTAGCAGCAATATCTGGTCGTAACATAAAATTTACAAACGTGTGTGCATTTTTAGAATTTGGGGCACCAACCGGTATAGCCATGACATCTATCCACAAACTAGCTCCTTCCTTCGGAATAAAAAAGCGAAAATTTTTCCCAAGCTTTCTGCCAGCTAAAATTGTTCTATGGGCATCACCTGACCAAAATTGAGCTACAGACAAATCGCCAGTCAAAAAATCCGCAGATGTTCTATCTGTCGAAAATCTTTTAATATAAGGGCGAATTTTAAGCAAAAGATCCCTTCCCTTCCAAAGCGCTTCTTGGGTTTTTGCCTCATCCACTCCCAAATATCTCATGACCATTGGAAAAACATCCGTGCTTTCCTCCAAAAGGCTAACACCAAGGTTAGCAATTTTTGATACCTGATCTTGGTTAAAAATCAACCCCGCACTATCACCTATTTTACCATTAACCAGTGCAGAAACTGTGTCCTCATTATACAATATACCAGTCGTCCCCCATACATAGGGAACAGCATAGACAAATGACGGATCCACTTTTTTCATCTGATCCAAAAAAAAACGATCGACATACTTTAAATTTGGAAGTTGGGTCACATCTAGGGGGGCATAGCCACCAGCCTCTATCTGGTGTGCTACGTAGGGGCTTGCTGAAGGAAACACCACATCATATCCGCTATTTGTGGCCAATAGTTTTGCCTCCAAAACCTCGTTATTGTCAAATATATCATAGCGAACCCTGATACCAGTCTCTTCCTCAAATTGGTCAATTATTGGTCTTGGTAACATCCCATACCAATTACAAACATTTACGTATTCTGTTTGCCCTACAGGAAACACGAACACACAAACAGGGATAATAAGGCAAAACAAGATGATAATTTTTTTCATAAAACTAATGATGCTTTCTACTATACAAAAGATAATGCATGAACCTATCTACACAATAAGCCAGAGTGATTGTCATGGCAACACATGTGGCTGAATACGCAACAGGGTCAGCGTGTGCAAACATGAGAACTTTTTGCGATACCCACCCTAACTTTTCACCCATCATGGAAACAAGATCTTGCAAGTAATGACGCACACCATCATCCAAAATAACCTTTGTTCGGCGACCACCAAGCTCTATCACGGATAAAATATTTTTAACACCAAGGCTAAAAATAATAATGCCCCCCAAGGTACCCAGCCATATTCGTGACACAAAAGCCCCTGTGTAGCTGCCCAATTTTAACCCTGCTGCGGACGATACTGTCAGCAGGAAAACCAAAGGCATATCCACAGGCGCTGCTTCAAGGCCATGCAAGAAAGTAACAGACAAACAAACCAGAAAGGAAACAAGAAAACTTGTTCCTGTTACAGACGGGGAGACGCGGCCAATAAGATACGTTAACGAGGGAACAATAATCGTATTAATCCCCCCCCCAAGGGAGGTTGTCACAATACCGGCAAAAAATCCTACGGCCAAGGGAACAAGAATACTAATTTCCGTTCGGGTTCGAATAAAAATTCGGTGATAGGGAATGTATATCATCCATTTTTTCATGCTGACTGATTTTTGAACAAGATCCTCCGTCAATAAGCTTCGCATAGTCTGATAAAACATGTTAAAACCCAACAGAATTAAAACAACAGCTGTCGTTGTGCGCAAAATGCCGTAAGATGCCGCAACATTATACAACCACTTTAAAACAAAGAATTCTGTTAGGGCACCAATCAATCCTCCTATGACTAAATATCCACCCAAGGCAAAATCAACATCTTGTTTTCTCCAGTATCCTAAAAATCCTGTAAAATTTGCACCGATAGCGGCATTTAATTGGGAGGCCACCGCTATACGCGATGGAAATCCGAGTAGTATTAAGATTGGGGTAATTAAAATACCGGTACCGATGCCCAACATCCCAGATGCAAAGCCAACCCCAAGACCTAGGATAAAAATCCACAAGGGGTTAAAGGCAATATCTGCGATCGGGAAATAAAAGTCCATCTTGGTCCGTGATAACAATAATTTGTGTGGTGCGGCCAAGAAGACTCGAACTTCCACAGCTTTCGCCACATCCACCTCAAGGATGCGTGTCTACCAATTCCACCATGGCCGCATGCTTAAAAGATTAGCATAATATTTCCGAATTTTCAAGATTCGTACAAAGAAGGATAAGACCCCCTTCCTATAATCTATTTATATTTATTATAAGGTTATAGTAGTAGTAGGGCCTGTGAATTTGTGGAAAAACAAACAATTCACAGGTTTTTCACAGGTTAGCTGTTACTTGTGAATAAAGATTTGATCCTGTGGAAAAAAGACCCACTTTCTTTTTTCTCTCTAACTGCACTACTTGCTTTTTCGGCTTTTTTTTGTGGTGCTAAGTGCAAAATAACGCTGGGCTTTTTGTCTAAATACTTTTTATAGGCGCTTTTAACTTGCTCTAATGTGACCACACTTATCCTCTCGTCAGTTGTGATTAGGTCGTTCACAGACAGGCCGTAGGCAAGATCTGCAAATAACCATCTAATGTGCGATCTGTTATCCTTAAGGAAAACTTTCTTGTTCAAAATTTCTTTCTTTGCTTGTTGGATGTGGTCTTTATTTAGGGAATTTTTTATGAATGCATCCAAAGTTGATCTCAGTTTTTGACGTATTTTTTGTACACATTGGTCTGGAGACAGTATGGCGCTTATGTTGATGTAAATATCATCCAAAAAGTGACTCACACCAGATATGCTCACATTAAGGGCTAGTTTTTGTTCTATGACAAGGTCTTTATAGAGCGGGCTTGTGTCGCTTGATCCAATTATATGCTCTAACACTGTAAGCGCTTCAAATTCACCTTTTGGCATTTTGTGAAAAGCCGGAACACGATAACTGTATTGAATAATAGTGTTTGCATTGCGCTTATTTGTTTGTGAAAGCGATATGATAACACCGTTGTGATCTGGTTCTTGTGGACGATTTCGTACAGGATTTTCATGCACTTTGATGGGCTCAAAGTATTTTCTGATGAGTGCTATTGTGTCTTTTTCATTAAAATCACCCACAATAATAAGGGAGGTGTTGTTGGGTGTGTACCACTTTTTATAGTGATCCATAACCGATTTGTGTGTGTAGGCATCAATGTGGTGGGGGTATCCGATTGCTGGTACACCATATGGATGGTACCAATAGCACGCCTTTAGGTAGGCCTCAATTGCCTCAGAAAATGGGTTGTTTTCTATGCGCATAAGGCGCTCTTGGTGCACAACTTTTTTCTCTGGAATTAAGTCTTTCTCATTGTCAAAATTAAGGCCCACCATGCGATCCGCCTCCATATCTAAAACAAGGGGTAATCCTTCGATTGGCACGTCAGATATATAGTACGTTAGATCATAGGATGTGTAGGCATTGTGTGATCCTCCAAGCCTTTTGATGTTTTCAGCGTAAGCATCCCTTTTAAATTTTCGTGTTCCTTTAAACATCATGTGTTCTAAAAAGTGAGATAGACCAACTTCTGCGGATGGGTCATCTGCTGTTCCAACGTTATATAGCACACCGATGCTGACAACAGGCGCCATTTTATTGTGAACCAACACAACCTTGAGGCCATTTTTGAGGGTGAACGTTGTAGGGTTTAGGATTTCTGCGCAAAGTGGCGCTGCTAAAACAAATAGAGAAATTAAAACGCGTATCATCGTTAAGGGTCGGCCCGTAAGTGTTGTACTTGTTTCATGTTAGTACAGAACAGTATGGTGGTTAAAGAGATTTGTGGAAAACCTGTGGAAAAAGTTTGAATTTTTTTTACTTAACAGCCATGTGGAAAAACAACACCTATGTGAAAACAGCGTGTGTAAAAAATGTTGAAATGTGCATAAGTTGCCTTATTTTTCTTATGTACAGGGTTATCTTCTATTTTTCCACAGGGTTATTATGCTTGTTCCTCTTTGAATTCTGGGACAACGTTCTTGTTGAGTGTGGACAATACCTACAGAGAGCGGTGTGGGTTAAACATTTTAGAGGAAGGCCAGCGTCTTGTTGTTATTGACCGTTGCGAGAGTCGCCATTCAGCACTTAAAATGCGAGATCTGGTTGTTCGTGGCGTTAAGTTTACCAGATAAAACGGATCGTATTGTGATTCTTCCTTTAGTTCTAGGAAAGTGAATGTGCGCAATTGCCACACTCCTTTGCAGGTTGTTCATGCTGTGATGGGTAGTGAAATTGGAAAGACTAGCGTACGACATTTGGGCTCATTGATATTTCCGGGAGTATGGAAGGCATCGTCAAAAAAACTTTTTAAGGCGTGTTTATGGTCCTTTTTTCTGTTTTTAGATACAAAGAAGCCGTGACGCCGCATCGAACCATATTTCTTGAGCTCCCTTAAAGGCTTTTCTTCTGTCTTGTGCGCTCTGTTTATATCTGTTCACGCCAATGGCAAAATTACGCACCTTACCCATGAGGGATAATAGAACCTGAACACCTTTTTCAGATTTAAATTGACTAGACATTTGCATAATGCTTAAATGAACGTACTAAATTTTGTTGATGCGTATCATTTGCTATAATGAAGCATACTTTCTGTCATCAATCAGCCCCCTTATGACAAGAA
>CAZTIE010000048.1:0-10096 GCA_964613645.1 uncultured Verrucomicrobiales bacterium | reverse complement strand
TCGTGAAGGCGGCCGCACAGTTGGTGCTGGTGTTGTTGCGAAAATTGTGAAATAAAGTAATAATCGTATTAAACACAGAAAAGCTGCTCTATTCTTGAGCAGCTTTTTTTTATTTCACTCATGCCAGGAACAGCCAATGGCTGTATTTTATTCTTGCTTAAGGTATAGTTAAAAGAGGCTATTTTAAATCATCAAATTCACATGTCTCAATTTGCGGTTACATTTTTAGGTGTTCGGGGAACAGCTCCCTGTTGCGAGAAAAAATATCAAGAATACGGTGGTCATACTAGCTGTGTATTAATGGAAATTGATGATCATGTGCTTCTATTTGATGCAGGATCTGGCATTTCAACAGCTAGCAACTATATAACAAACAAAGAACAAAAAAATATTCATTTATTTTTTAGTCATGTTCATTTAGACCATATACTTGGCCTTCCCGCATATGATGCATTTTGGGATAAGCAAAAAAATATTCATATATATGCTGCCACACTACAATCTTATGGTGGCATTCAATTTTTTTTAGAAAAGACATTTTCTGCACCATTATTCCCAATTGATTTTAAAAATTTCCCTGCAAACATCACGTATTCAGATTTCAAAGCAGGTGATGTCATTCAATTATCAGATGATATAAAAATTAATACGTGCACCCTAAATCATCCCAATGGTTCCATTGGATACCGCGTAAATCACAACACTAAATCGGCTTGTTATGTAACAGACACAGAACATAAAATAGGTGAGATTGATCCAAATATTTCAGATTTAATTTATAATACTGATTTGTTTATTTACGATTCTACATTTACCGATGCAAGCTACTTAAATCATAAAGGATGGGGGCACTCCACTTGGCAAGAAGGCTGCAGATTATCCCAAGCATCCAATGTAAAAATCACTGCTATTTTCCACCATGATCCAGCACATGATGATCATGCAATGAAGATAATAGAGAAACAAACAGAACAGATGGAAGGTAACATCTTTATTGCACGACAAGGACAGCAAATTGATATCTGATTACTCTATAAAACCGATATTTTCTGCTTTTTGAATTAGTAATTTTCTGACGGGGCCACCGCGGTGATCCCTAAGTCGCTGTTACCAACGACCTTGTATGACCAAGCCTGCATAAAATAAAATATTATTATTTATCAATTTTATCAATGACTTACCCTTTATATTTCTGTCGCAAGCTTTTTAGCATTCAAACCGATCAGAGCTTAACCTTTTTAGAGACTTCCATACTATTTAATATTTCTATGGCGACCTTGTGCCGCTGGTCAAAAAAGATTGAACCCAACATGACCCGTCACAAACCAGCAACCAGATGCGACATGGATGCCTTAAAATCTGATATTCAGACCGATACAAACGCTTATCAGTATGAGCAAACACAAAGATGAGATGGTCAGTAGAAGCTGCATATTTTATGCCTTAAAGCGACTCGATCTCACCTATAAACAAAACATAAAATCACCCAAAAGCGTGCGCCAAGAAAAGACAATCCTTCCAAAAGCGTATTGAAGCGTATCAACAAGAAGAAAGATCACTTGTTTTTATTGATGAGAACCGTTTTGCACATGACATGCCACGTACACATAGATATTCACAAAAAGAAGAAAGATGTTACGGAACCCATGATTGGGGTGCAAAAAAATGTACACATGCTATTAGGGCTTTGTTGGATAGTACATTGCTAATATGTTAGTTTATTCATGGGTAATGTAAATACTGAGATTTTTAGTAGCGAGGTGGAGTAAGATTTATTACCAAAACTGCCTAGAAATAGCGTTCTTATTCTGGAGAATACAAGTCTTAGCTTCGCTGACCTTCGATTCATCAAGGAAGCCTATGCAGAAAAAGATTATGGAGGCAGGACATATTCTAGAATATTTATCTTCATACGCGCCAGACCGAAACCCTATTGAAAAAAAATGGGCTCAAGTAAAATAAGTACGACGGAAAGAAAGAAATTCTATAGATGACCTGTTTAGTAAGTATGCTTGGTGTCTCATTTTATATAGGCTTAGCTATAGCATCTTTTAGACCCTGCATGCGTTGCCACCCCCTATCACATCTTGATCCAGAATCAGAACTCATGCGAACCCTAATTGACGCCGTTGAAACCAACCCAACAAAAAGATGGAATGATTATGATTTTAAAGAACTTGGTGTTGATTCATCAACTATACGGCGCCAATTCAAAAAACGCTTCAACATGACCTTTATTGCATATGCGCGTGCACGGCGTATGGATATCGTTTTCAAACAAATTAGAGGAGAAAATTCTGTGATCAACACGCAAGTAAATACTGGATACGAATCTAGCAGTGGATTCCGTGATGCATTTTCTAAAATTATGGGAGCACCCCCGATAAAAAATAAGCAACAGTATAAAATACTTAATGCATCACGGCTAGATACACCAATTGGCCCTATGATTGCTATTGGCGATGATGATACTCTGTATCTTTTGGAATTTATAGATAGAAGAGGGCTAGAAAAAGAAATAGAGCGATTACGCCTTAAAATGAAAGCCGCTATTGTTCCGGGTACAACACATTCTATTGAATCTATAAATAATGAATTGAGTCTATATTTTACTGAAGGTCTACAAACGTTTACCACGCCTATTCATCTATTAGGCAGCCCTTTTCAGCAAAATGTATGGCATGAATTAATTAACATTCCTTATGGAGAAACCAGAAGTTATGTCCAGCAGTCCATAGCTATTGGCAACCCAAAAGCAACGCGCGCTGTTGCCAATGCAAATGGCGCTAATCAACTAGCCATCATCATAACTTGTCATCGCATCATAAGAAACAATGGAGAGCTTGGGGGGTATCGTGGTGGCGTGAAGCGCAAGAAATGGCTTATTGCACATGAAAAGAAAACATATAGCATGTTAACCAAAAATAAGCGCTAGTAATATAACACCAACACTCAACCACACACCTTGTATATAAGGCCTATTATAATACATCCCCTTTAAGGTGTGTGCATTCACACTTTCCATTGCAATGGCAGACTGACTTAAAAAATAGCTGTTAATGTTCATACGGCTATGCGTTGTATGCGTCGTTGTAAAATAATGTATTTCAGGCGTCAAAGCATAAACCGCCCTACCCTTTTCCTGCACATCAATGCTTGCTTCATGTCCCGTATAATTTGCGCCGGTTTTGGGCTGCAAGTTTTGCAATGTTAATTGTACACCTGTTGGCAAGGTGCACTGCCTATTTTTTTCAGTCAATATAAAAGATTCTTCATAACCAAGGTCGGTCGTCAAAATGCAACTACCTATCAACGCATACCATCCTAGATGCCCACACAACATAGAACCGTATTTCTTGCTGAATCGCTTGTCACATATAAAATTATAGACACTGACAAACATACCAAAGGCACACAAGCAAAAGCTTAATAAGCTTAAGTATGAAAATTGACCACAGTCTATCGCAAAAAATAATACTATCCCTGCACCTAAAAATCCGGGAATCATACGTTCAAAAGAATAGGCGCGAAATGGCAATATGCTCATCAAAGCCAAAATTGGCAAAATTAATGGCCATACAGTCGCTTTAAAAAAGTTAGGTCCAAAATAAACATCTGTAATAAATATAGGAATTAAAATGGAGAGAAGCAGAATAAAAAGCATGCCAAGGCAAATAATTAGGGGAATTATTTTAATTGTGTACAGTGCATTACTTCTGTCAGGAGACGTGTTATTTTCTCTAAGATATTTCCAATTAAAAAATATTACCGGCAGCACTGTACATAAAAAGAGTACAAAAAAGTTCATTAAAAATGATGGCGCTGAAGCAAAGCTATGAACAGACGATAATACACCAGACCGAACTAGGGCAAAACAAACAAGAACTAACGGCCATGCACCGATAGATAGATAACGTAATACTTTTGTATTGCTTTCGTTTTTTAACAAATGGAAACCCAGTAGATATAGCATCCAGGGTATTAAACTAATAACTTCAACAGGGTCCCAATACCAAAAACCACCCCACCCCAATTCGTAATAAGCCCAATAACTGCCCAACCCAATGCCTAGCGTTAAAATAAAAAATCCGGCTTTATAGGCACATTTTAAACGCTCAATACTTTCGTTTGCGGCAAAAAAAATATAACTAAAAATCAAATAGCCTGTATATAAAATAGGGGGATGCAGAACCATACTTTTATCTTGTAACAACGGATTTAAATCACCCATATGAACAAAACCAACAACGGTTTCAAAGGGTGGATTCACAATAAACTGAAACAACAAAAATCCAACCATATGTAGAGCAAAAAGCTGTTGTGCTTTCCGGCTTTGCAAAAAAATGCCAGCAAGTGACAAAATACAAATCCATAAGTGGAATGATCCAGAAGAAGCCCCCCAAACCCCCACAATTTTATATAAGATAGGTGTATAGACGGATGTATTTTCAACAACAACTTTTAAAGAAAAATCACTTATTACAAAAGCGATTGTAAGCACAAAATAGCTAACCCACAATACACATACGGATAGCAAGATAAACGAATACTGATATTTTTTACTGCTCTGAAATATTGCTAGAATATAGGAGAGCAAGCTTAAAAAAATACATGCCTGGCCACTAAAAGCCAATTTATAAATAAAAAAGAGTTCAAACATAGTAAGATTCTCACACAATCGAATCATATGTGCAATATAGTGCTTTAGACACTAACAACAATCAGAAACACTCTAAAAGGTGAAAATTTAATATATTTAATATCAAATATCATATTTTACTTGCATCAATTCCAGATATTTATTAAATTTAAGGTGTTATATTTACATTAAAATGACTGGAATCAATATGATTAAAAAAACTGCCTTTCTGAGCATATCAATGGCTGTAATTTCCTCATCAAAAACTTATGCAGAAGCAAAGCCACCCAGTTTAAAAATTTCAGGTTATACAGTCGTTACTGCATCAACTATTAAACAAAAAAATAAAACGGACGGTAAAGGTAGTGGCATTCCAGCAATTGGCATAGGTGCATCTGACTTATACTTCACAGCACAAGGCGAAAGTGAAAGCGGTTTCACATACAAATACAGAATGAACATTAATGCGGTACCATTTGCTAATACAGATACAGCGATAGACCGTAACTTTATCGAATTTGGTTCTGATAATATGGGAACACTACAACTTGGCGCCGTAAGCGGCGTTGATGACACCATGACAAAAGGTGGTTTTTCACTAATCGGTGGTGCAGCTGGTATTGATGGTACATTTGGTGGCGGATACAATATGTCTAGTGGTGTAAACAGCGGTGTTCACATTTATGGCTACACAAAACGTGCTAATAAAATTTCTTATGCGACACCAACATTTTCTGGTTTTCAAGCTGGCGTTTCGTTCACACCCAATACGTCTAATGCGGGCAGGCTCAGAAATAATGATTCACAAAATATAAAAGGGGTTGGAAACGATTCTGGTATTTATACAGATAAAAATTATTCAGCATTTGGGTTAGCAAATACTGCAGCATCTTTAACATATAGCAATACATGGGATGACTGGTCTTTACAACTTTCCGCAATTGGTATTACAGAACGTTCACGCTTAAAGGGTGAAACACAGCATGTAAAAGTTAGAAATTTAAGAACTTGGCAATTAAGTAGCACCGTCGGTTACAAAGACTTCAGGCTGGCTACAAGTTATTTTGACAATGGCAAGTCTAGACTTCCATACGACGCAAATCAAATACTAAAAACAGCTGGTAATTTAAATACTTCTGATTTAAATGAAGGTAACGCCGGTAAAGCATGGGATGTTGCAGGTCAATACACAATAGGTGCATACCAGTTTGCTGTTGGCTACTTTGAAAGTTTACGTAAAGTAAACTCAACAAGTAAAGCACGAAGTCAAATTCTAACATTAACAGCTGATTTTAACGCACTACCTGGCTTAAAATTCTTTGCTGAAGCAGACTTTGCAAAATCAGGTAACACGCAAGCTGCTATAAATCAAGCAAATGCAATGAAAACAAATTCAGGAAATGCTAGAAACAGTGGAAATGCATTTATTCTGGGAACAAAAGTTAGTTTCTAAATTATTTTAGAGATCCTATTAAAAAGGGGCGATAAACGCCCCTTTTTATGTTTTAGGAGGAGGTTTTGCTAGACTTTTACTTTGAAACGCAAGTTCTTGTGTAATGTCGCGGGCACGCTCCGTCGACACAAACCCCATAATTTCAGATAATTTTTTTTCCTTCATATGAACAATTATTTTCATAACAACAGAAATATTGAGCAAATCAAAAACACGTGCGGCATCTTTGGGCTTCATATTTTCATACACTTTTGATAAGGATTGTTCCTTTGCGATTTCCCCTTTATCTAATTGGCCTAACTGACGTTTTACCTCCTCTTGTATCGTATTTAAGGTATCCATTTTTTCTTGAAGCTTTTTCTCAAAAAGTTGTAACTCTAGCTCTCTTTTATTAATAGCTGCATCTCGTGCTTCTAGCTGCATACGCCGTTCACCGAGAGCCTCTAATAAACGAACTTCACTAGCAGATGTAATACCTAGAGGGTCAAAAAAAGCTTCTTTATTGTCTTTTATACCTTCACTTTTTGCACCTCCAGCCTCTGCTGTGACATCACCATTTTTTATATTATTTTTTTCATCGCCAGTCGCAGCTATTTTTTTCATATCACCTGCTGCAGTTTTAGCCAAAACTTCCTCTCCTCCTAATGCTGCTCCTACTTTTTTCTTAAGAGTATTGCTTACAGGCTCTTGTGCAGTTAATAACTGTGGTACAAAAGGCATCAACAGTTTATCTATCGCTTGCTGCGGTAAGGCCGTTTTGCCTGTGTAACGATCGTTATAATCTAACACTTTCAAACCACCATATAAAAAAAATATAAGGCCTACTATGTAAAAAAATTTATTAGATTTTAAATGACTATCTTGATCTTGGCTTACATGCGCATTATCAGGATCAAAAGAGTCACAAACATCCTTTATCTCTTTTGTAATACCAATATTTTTATATGCTTTTAGCGACATGCTCTACACTCTCTAAAATTAGGTCTAACGAAGGTTTTTCATATTTTTTATAATAGAGTCATTTACAGGCAACCCCTTGGACGTGGTAAAAATTCTATATGGTATATCCACTTGAGGTGAAGACGGCGTAATATCAACCATGTTTTTCGTCATCAATGCATCAAAATCCACAGATATCTCACTGTTCTGCAATATGTCATGAAAGTTTTTTGGCAACACTTTATGCAGGGCGTTAAAAACTGCCTTAATTTCAGTTTCTGTTTGATGAGCTTCTTCAACTAAACGCTCCAAACGATTACTAGAATTTTCTGCATATTCTAATAAAAGTTCTAAATCTTCTTTTAAATTTTGAGCTTTGGGAACATCTGTTGTTAACAACATTTTTGTCTTTTGTGTTTGATCTTTCAGTTGCTGGATACCTAATGTAACTTTTTCAACAATACTGTTGAATCCATGAATAGCTGGTGTCACATTTGCGCTAATATTTTTAAGTGAATTTAGACGAATATTTAGGCGCCAGCAAAAACCAATAGCACAAAACAAAAGCAATATCATTATACTATCAAGTAAAAAAGTTTCAATCATGATTATTCTCTTTCTCTTTTATAAAGTTCTTCGACACTAATCGCTACATTTCCAGATTTTTGCCCAACTTTTCCTAGACCTAAGTTATAGCTACCACATTTGAGGGCAACAGGTGCCGTTGGTGATGAATGAATTGGAAATTGTGACCCTACCTTCCAGCTCAACACCTCTCTTAAAGACAAGGTCTGATCAGGTAGAACGGCCTCAATTGGAAAATTCGTCTCCCAAAGCTGAGATGCCAAATGGTTTTCCCATAACGTATCTCGACCAAATTTCTCTCCCATATAACTTTGGGACAAGCTATCCTTAATGGGATCAATCATCACATAAGGCAAGATTATATCAATTGAACCACCACGTTTTTTATCCATACTGATATCAAGTTTACTGATAATAGCCGTGGTGCTGTTTCTAGCAATAGCTGCAAAATGTGGATTGGTTTCAATACGTTTAAATTCAAAATCCATTTGACACACAGGGTCGAATGCTTTAGTCAAATCTTCCATCATAATGCTAATGGTTCTAGATAATAATAACTGCTCAATTGTTGTAAACGGTCTATTTTGCATCTGCAAAGATTTACCACTGCTATTACCAAGCAAAACATCTATGATTGAATAAATCATACGTGTATTGATATAGACAAGCCCCAAATTATCCCATTTTTGCTCTTTAAAAACACCAATCATAGTTGGCATAGAAATACTACTAATATACGGACCAAAACGTACAGCCGATATTTCATTCAATGAGACATCCACATTCTCAGCAGTAAAATTCCTAAGTGATGTAGACATAAAACGTACAAGCCTATCAAAAACAACTTCCAGCATTGGAAGGCGATGATAACTGACTTGATCACCACACATAATACCTACAGCAGATGCTGCTGTATCTTTACTTTGCTGATCTTTATCAGTTTGTACTGCCTCTTCTTCTGGTGAGGATTTTTGGTTTTTATTCTCTGTCATAACTATCTAATATAAAATTTTTGAACAAGAACGTCTTTCACACTAAAGGGTGCCACAACGCGATTAATTCTAATTAACATTTCTTGGCTTACACGCTCTATTCCAACAATTCCTTCCAAATCTGATACCTCCATTTCATGTAAAAATGCATTAAATTGATCCTGTATCATAGGCATAAAATGATTAACATTTTTTCGAGCATCTTCATTTTCTAATGCAAGCACAAAAGATGCCGTTAAAGTGCGTGAAGGACTCGTCGTTTTCCTCAGGTTTACTGTAATTTCTGGAATAGGTAAATAAGTTACAGCTTTTGCCTGAGACTCTTCAGCTGCTCTTCTTTCAGCAGCTAAATCTTCTCCGCCCATCACCATCTCCCCAAGTGGTGTTAAAGAGAAAACTCCTATTAACGTAAAGAGGAAAACAACAGCACCAATAATGATAAAAAACATTTTATTGCTTTTTTCAGGTTTGCCATCGTCTTTTTCGTCATTTATTTCCGCTAACATGTCGCCAGTAACATCTGTTGTCTCAACTTCACTTACACCTTGTTTTTTATTTTCTTTTACTTCTGTTTCTTCATCTTTTTGCATTTTTCTCACTAGACATAATAGCCCTCTACCTTCAGAATCAACGAATTTTATTAAAAAACTCTTAACATTTTATATAAAATCAATATATTATATAAATATAAGTTTTTGATAATAGGGGGGGATGACAGGATGACCGTTCTGACAACACAAGTAGATCAAATAGATCTCAAGATATTATCAGCACTTCAAAAAAATGCAGCCCTTTCTAATAGAGCCATTTCAGAACTTGTTGGTATATCACCCCCATCATGCTTGCGTCGCACAAAAGAATTAAAAAATAGCGGTTTTTTGACTGGTGCTCATGCAAGCATTAATGGCTCGCTATTAAATCTAGATCTTATTATTTACTGCGATATTATGCTAGAAAACCATACACCCGCTGATATAATGCAGTTTGTACAATCAATAAATGTTCTGCCATACATTCGTGAGTGCTACTTGGTTACTGGCTTGTTTGATTTTTTACTAAAAATTATTGTTCCGAACATTAATGCGTATACAGATTTTTTAACAAAATCCTTAATATTTAAACATAATGTGCTTAAAGTGACATCTAGAATGGTCGTACAGACCAGAAAAAAAGAAGTAGGCATACCTATTGAATCACTACTTACAATATAGTGACGATATTCATATCAAAACACACAAAGATTCTTTATAGCATGCAAAGAACAAGCCATATGCAGTATACTAAGTCAAAAAAGAGTTTATATTATGTCCTATAGCTGAGACAGAGGTGGTCCCAATAAATCAGACAAAGTGTTAAGGGTATCGTATTTGATTTAAAAAGGATCACACACATAATGAGCAAAACACGAAAAAGTCACTCGGCGCAATATCCATTACTACCGGCTAAAGCCGGTAGTTTGGAAAACGCTTGCAAAGCAAATTAAAAGCG
>CAZTIE010000047.1:920-10262 GCA_964613645.1 uncultured Verrucomicrobiales bacterium | reverse complement strand
TGCTGGTTCAGCAATATTTAGTTTAAGGTGTTGCACTTCAGTTTAGAACAGGGGTGTGCCTAAATAGAGCCTTATGTAGACTATACTTTTGTTTTCAATAAACTATCAACTGTTTTACTCAATAGATTTTGATGATATTCTTTTAGTAAAGATCCATCCTCTTTAAAAGCATTAAAACCATCGTTAATAGTAATTTGCGATGGCACAACCGTCACGCCCATATTATTTAAGAATAAACGTAGAGGAATAAGGCCGCAATATCCGCCAAGTGCACCAGGTGACACAGCAGAAATAGCCGCAATTTTATCTGTAAACGCGTTTAAAGGGGCTTCGCCATCTTCTGTTATGCGGCTAATCCAATCGACTGTATTTTTTAAAAGTGCTGAATATGTACTATTGTGTTCGGGGGAGGCAATAAATAATCCGTCATGGGCACAAAAAATTCTTTTTAACTTATATGCGGTGTCAGGAATGCCTGATTTGGCTTCTAAGTCACCATCGTATAAAGGTAGTTTAAAATCCGCTAAATCAATATAGGTTGCATCAGCACCACAAATTTTAATTGTCGTACATGCCAAAAGCGCTAGCTTTTTATTAATGGAATTTTTTCTAGCACTTCCAGAAAAACAAAGTATCTTGTTTGCCATATAACTTTTTACCCTTGCTCTACTTTTGCGGCATCATCAACCTTTTTCTTTGGCGCACTATCTTCATCCGCTTCAATTTTAAGTGGTGCGTAACGTGGTTCACCCTGACGCATCACAAGCAATAGAATGTGCTTACGTTTACCTTTTTTCGCTTCAGTTACAATATTTTGTAAATCTTTTGGCTTATTGATTTCTTTTTGGTTTGCCTCAAGGATGATATCCCCCTGTTGCAACCCTAATTCAGACGCCGTACTCATTGGATCAACTTTTAAGACCACAACGCCGCCTTTTACAGATTGATCTTTCGCACTATCTGTTCGAATGGCAACTGTAATGCCCAATATTTCTGATGACTGACCTTTTTTAACATTTTTACCATCAGAAGGCTTATCATCCAATAGGCCTTTTGCATCAGCATCTTCATATTCGCCAAGTACAACAGTTAAAGAAACTTCTTTACCTTTGCGCCATACTTTAACAGGTGTTTTTTTACCAATTTCAGCATCACCCACTAAGCGTGTAAGACGTGTTCCTTCATCTAAGCGAACACCATTAAATTCAATAATAATGTCATCTTTTTCAATACCGCCTTTATCAGCTGGACCGTCTTTCACTGTGTCTGCAACGATGGCACTTTGTTTTGATTTTAATCCAATACTTTCGGCCATTTCTTCTGTAAATGGTTGTATTTGTACACCTAACCAACCACGTTTGGTTCGGCCAAATTCAATAAGCTGATCTATCGTTTTCTTTGCAAGTGGTGCTGGAATAGCAAAACCAATACCAACGTTACCACCTGTTGGAGAGATTATTGCAGTATTTATACCAACAACTTTTCCACGTGTATTTAATAAACACCCGCCAGAGTTTCCAAAGTTGATTTGCGCGCTGTGCTGTAAGTATTCATCAACATAATCATTTGTACGCCCACCTGAAGCGCGCGCTAAAATATCGCGCCCCTTGCTAGATATCACACCGATGGTGACAGAACTTCCAAAACCAAATGGATTTCCAATAGCAATTGCCCAATCGCCAACACGCGTTTTGTCAGTATCACCCCATTCCAAGACAGCGACTGTTTTCTTGCCTTTAGGTAAATCATCAAGGCTTGCCTTAATAACAGCAATATCTGTACGTTCATCTGATGCATGAACAGTACCAAGAATTTCTGTTTTATCGTTCATTAAAAGTTTAATTGTTTTTGCATCTTGAACAACATGATAGTTTGTCGCTACATAAAAATGAGTTTTGCTTGCTTTGATGATAAAGCCTGAACCAAGAGATTGAACTTTTCTAGGACGTGTATTTTGTTCTAAAAATTTTCTAAATAATTCTTCAAATTGTGATCCACCAGGTACGCCATTTGGCATTTGTGGTGATTCGGCAGCTTCATCTTTTTCGACTACTTGCGTTGTAGCAACGTTTACAACAGAGGGTAGCGCATTTGCTGCAATTTCAGCAAAACCTTGCGATATATCACAAGGTTTATCTTCCTTAGCAGATGACGTCTCAGAAGAATCAGGATAAGGGTATTTTTCACTATTCATAGATGGTTGAGCATTGTTTGAATCTGAATTTGACTCCGGTACAACTTCTTTGTCTTTTGCTCCTTCTTCACCAGTAGGGGTCGTTTCTGAATCACTATTTTCAGATGATTCCACTGCATCAGTATTATTTTCGTCTGTTTCACTTTCGCTGGTAGCGTCCTCTTTCTTCAAGAACATACCTTTAATATCATCTAAAAATCCTGCATGAGAATCTGTTACCAAACTGGCAGATAGTGATAATGTTAAAATTAAATTTTTCATGACGTGCATTGTCCTTTTTAAGATTCTGGTTGGGTTTTAAGTATTTTGAAGAAGTCGCTCTTTGTTGACAAAACAACGTTTGTTTCTGGCGTTAATATTTTTTCATACGCTTCCAAACTTTTTAGCATATGGTACAGATCTAAATCTTTACTAAAAGCTTCGTTGGTAACAGTAATAACTTCAGCGTCGGCTGCACCTTTTATAATGCGCGATTCTTCTTCAGATTTTGCCATAATGGTGGCACGTTCTGTATCGGCCCTTGCACGAATACCTAAAGATTCTTCTTCACCTTTTGCTCTGTTTTCTTTGGCAAAACGAATTAAATCTGAATTCATGCGATCAAAAACAGAGGCACGGTTACCAAGCTGAAGCTCTGTTCTGACAATACGGACATCGACGATATTTAAACCAACACGCTTTGCTTTTAAAGCCACATCATCTTGAATTTTTGCCATAATACCAGCACGATCTGCACTTAATAGTTGTGAAAGTGACGCCTTACCAATAATATCCAAAACAGCACTGCGCACAAAATCCGCAAGACGCGATTTTGCACCTGCTTCATTTGCAGGGCTAATAGATTTATAGAATTGGATAGCATTTTCAATTTTATAACGCACATAGGCATCAACCATGATTTTTTTATTTTCAACGGTATAGGCATCAATCGTTGGCAGATCGTACGCCAAAGCACGCTTTTCGTAAAAAATAACATCTTGAATTAAGGGGATTCTAAATTTTAATCCAGGTTCTGTGTGCACCTTTTGAAGCTCGCCAAATTGTAACACAACGGCTTGTTCTGTGATGTTTACAACAAACATGCTAAGCATCAAAGCGACAACACAAGCACCGCCAATAATCAAAGCACCGAATGATTTAATAGGGTTCATAAAACGTAATCCTTTACTTTATTTTTTTATCTAAAGATACATGAGGCAAAATACTATTGCCTAACGAAGCATCGATAATTGTTTTATTGCGTATGTTACCTAATGTACGTTGCATGCCTTCTAAATAATAGCGTTTTAGCGTAACGGGTTTATTCTGTTTATAGGCATTGTAGATTAAATCAAATTGCGCGGCTTCACCTTTTGCTTTACCGATAACATCTTGAGCGTAGGCTTTAGAGCTTTCAACCATTTTCACAGCATAACCACGTGCTTTTGGAATAATATCATTTGTATAGGCTTCAGCTTCACGTTTCATACGCTGTGCATCAATCGATGATGTCTGCATATCTTGGAAAGAATCAGATACTTCAGATGGCGGCGTTAATGATTGCAATTCAAAAGACGTAATCTCAACACCAATTTGATAGGAATCTAAAATACCTTGTAAAATCTTCATAATCTGATGCGCTGTTTCTGTACGATTCTCTGTAAGCACTGAAGGGAATTTTTTTTGTCCAATAACTTCACGCATGGCACTTTCTGATGCTGCACGAATAGTTATTTGTGGCTCTTTGTTCGTAAACAAAAAATCACTAATATTTTTAATTTTCCACAACACAACATAGTTTGTTGTGATCATATTTTCATCACCTGTTAAGGTGAAAGATACATCGTCACGGCGTGCTGTTCTAGCAGAGCTTTCAATTCTATTTTCTGCAGCAGTTCTTAAAACATAATTTGCTTCAAACGGCCAAGGCAGACGATAGTTTAACCCAGGTCCACTAATACGTGCAGGTGTTCCAAAACGCAAAACAGCAGATTGCGCCCCCTCTTCCACCTGATAAACACCCGATGCTAACCATAACAATATGGTACCTATTATAATAAAACCAAAATGCATACTCGTAATGGCTGGAAATTCAGGACCATTTCCGCCGCCGCCACTCTTGAATGATTTATTTTGCTGATTAACTTTCTCTTTTAGCTTAGAAACAAAATCACCCAATGGCTCTGGCAAGTCATCCTTTTTATTTGATGTCTTTTTGCGCTTTGGTTTTGACGATACCTTCTCATCAATTTTTGTTACCTTCGGTTGATCCCAAGGGTTTTCTGACTCATTATCGTGATCATCATCTAAAAACATGAATATTACCTTAAAATATTAATTGAATTAGCCATAACTAAATACATTCAATGTTAGTTTAACGTTAAATTGTACATAGCTTCAAGGGGGTGTTGTGTAGGTGAAAAAAAATGGGCACATGTAAAATCAATACGACGAAAAGAAAAATGTTCTATAGATGACCTTTTTATTAAGTATGTTTAGTGTCTCATTTTATATATGCTGAGCTATATGTGCTGCTTTTTTTATATAGCAAATTTTATTTTCACAAAATAAAGCAAGCAGTCGTATGGGCGCTTCAGTACATCCACTAAGTTTTGGCGGTAGTGCCATGGCGTACCCGCCTGATAGTGGAAGACCGTCAGGGATAAAGATATTTTCGACAATATACTTTCCTGACCCTAAAATAGCATCATGAACAGGAAATCCGTCTTCAGGACGATCTGGGGACAAAGTATCTATGCCCAGTCCCTTGATGCCTTGTTCTCCTAAAAATTCAGCTGCATCGCCTGAAACTGATGGAAAAATATGGTTGTTATGGTATTGCTTTGGACTGTCCCAAAACTTTCCCCACCCCGTTTTGATAAGAACAAAAGTATCCTGAAAAGATACTTTTGCAGACTGCAAATCACCAATACTAACTGAATACCGTTCGTGCATTTTGGCGGAGACATCAATAACAACAAGGGGTGCGCAAAGATCATTCAGTTGAAGCGATTCGCTAGTTGCACCACCGGGAATACAATGCGCAGGGGTATCAATATGTGTGCCAATACCGCAATGCATTTTTAATTGTTGCACACGAAATTTTACGTCCCCATCGCATTGATCGTAATCTAATTTTATCTCTGGATTATAACCACACCCTCCCGTCCAGGAGGGTGTTTTTTCTGTCAGTGTATGCGTTAAATCAATAATCTTATAAGGAAAAGACACTAATATTACGCTTCAGAACTGCCGTGACAATGTTTATATTTTTTACCAGACCCGCAATGGCAAGGATCATTACGACGAATTTTAGTCTTTTCCGTCGCAATAGATGCCTTTAAATTACCGATAGCTTTCGATAATTCTTCTTCATTAAATTTTGATTCCGTCGTGCCTGGTGTTAATTCTGCAAGTTTAGAGAAATCTATTTCAGGAAGTAACGCAGATTCAATATCTTCATAAGATAATTGTGGTGTTGCATTAATGTGCGACATTGTTGCCGTGAATTCTTCTTTCAAGCCAATCATCATTGTTTGGAACAATGTAAAGGCTTCGCGCTTATATTCGTTTAGTGGATTTCCCTGTGCGTAGGCACGTAAGTTAATGCCTTGACGCAAATGATCTAAAGCTAACAAGTGATTTTTCCACTGTGAATCTAGTACACGCAATAAAGTATCTTTTTCAACACGGCGGAACATATCAACACCCATTGTATTTTCTTTGGCTTCCATATGTTCTTTAAATTCTTTTTCAACACGTACAAAAATTTCGCGCTGTGATAGCCCGTCTGTATCTATCCATTGTTGTATAGGCAGATCAAGCTTAAATATTCTGCGCACTTCTTCATGGAATGTTTTAACGTCCCAAAGATCTGGTAATGTCTCCGGTGGTAGTGATGTGTCCACAACAGCAGTTAGGACATCTTCATAAAGCCCTGAAACTTCTTCAGAAATATCATCAGCCCCCATAATATCGCGACGTTGTCCGTAAATAACCTTACGTTGGTCATTCATAACATCATCATATTTTAACAGGTGCTTACGCATATCAAAGTTGCGTGCTTCCACTTTTTGCTGTGCGCGTGCAAGGGCTTTATTCATCCAAGAGTGTGAAATAACTTCACCTTCTTCAGCACCCATTTTACGGAGCAAGTTGGCCATGTTATCAGAACCAAAAATACGCATCAAATCATCTTCTAGAGAAATGAAAAATTTAGATGCCCCAGGGTCACCCTGACGACCTGTACGACCACGCAATTGGTTGTCAATACGACGGCTTTCATGGCGTTCTGTAGCTATAACAAATAACCCACCTGCAGCTAATGCTTCTTGATGCTTTATTTGATTATCTGCAATAATGCTTTCAATTATTTTGTCTTTTTCAGCGCCATCTTCCATTCCTGCTGTTTCACGTTCGATACGCATTTCAAGGTTACCGCCAAGTTTAATATCTGTACCACGACCAGCCATGTTTGTGGCAATTGTAATTGAACCAGGCGTACCGGCTTCAGCAACAATAAATGCTTCTTGTTCATGATAGCGCGCATTCAAAACCTTATGTGGAATTTGTTCTTTTTTAAGAAGGCTTGATAAAAATTCAGATCGTTCAATACTAACCGTTCCAACTAAAACAGGTTGTTTTCGGGCATAACATTCTATCACTTGCTTAATAATCGCTTTGTATTTTTCACTAGCTGTTAAATAAACCTCATCATCACTATCTATACGAATGACAGGAACATTTGTTGGCACTTCTATAGCACGCAATTTATAAATTTCTTCAAATTCATCAGCTTCAGTAATAACAGTTCCAGACATCCCTGATAATTTTGGATACATTCTGAAAAAGTTTTGATACGTGATAGATGCAAGTGTTTGGTTTTCTTGCTCAATATTCACACCTTCTTTTGCCTCAATCGCTTGATGTAGACCGTCTGAATAGCGGCGACCATCCATCATGCGGCCTGTAAATTCATCAATAATAATAACTTTACCATCTTTTACGATATAATCTGTATCACGCGTGAAAAGTTTGTGAGCCTTTAATGCAGCGTTTACATGGTGTACAAGACCGACATTTTGCATGTCATATAAAGATTCGCCTTGTGCAATTTTTCGTGCAAAAAGCTCTTTCTCTATTTTTTCAATACCAGATTCTGTTAGCGTAATATTGCGTTGTTTTTCATCTTTTTCGAAGTCTTCAGCTGTCACAATTGACATGAGATCATTTACAGATTTATACAGCTCTGAAGAATCTTCAGCAGCACCGGAAATAATTAAAGGTGTTCGTGCTTCATCAATTAAAATACTGTCAACTTCATCCACAATGGCAAAGTTAAATGGGCGCATCACCATATCTGATAAACGAAATTTCATATTATCGCGCAAAAGATCAAATCCAAATTCATGGTTTGTGCCATACGTAATGTCTGACCCATATTGTATGCGCCGCGTATCATCATTTAGGCCATGAATAATATAGCCCGTTGAAAGACCTAAAAATCCATATAACTTACCCATTGTGACGGCATCGCGTTTTGCCAAATAGTCATTTACGGTTACAAGATGTACACCTTTTCCAGTTAAGGCATTCAGGTAAACAGGAAGTGTTGCAACAAGTGTTTTACCTTCACCTGTTTTCATTTCAATTAAGGTGCCTTGGTGAAGGGCGATACCACCATGCATTTGTACATCAAAATGACGCATTTTAAAAACACGTTTAGATGCTTCGCGTACCACTGCAAAAGCTTCCGGAAGTAATGCCTCTAAGGTTTCACCGGCATTTAACCTGCCCTTAAACTCGTCTGTTTTCGCTTTTAAATTATCATCAGAAAGGGCTTCAAGAGCAGGCTCATAAGCATTAATATCATCAACTATCTTTTGATTTTTTTTCAACTGTCGATCATTATTGGAACCAATGATTTTTTTGATTATGTTTGCTAACATGCATCTCGCCTTTAAGGTTTATTATTTCAGTATTATAAATATACTTTAAAAGTATAGCCTATAAAGATCTAAAATTCCAGAGACTTAAGATGACTAATTGAATCATATGCAAAAATTTGCTTTCTATGTGCAAAAATGTTGGTATAGTCTTTCTACAAAACTTGTTATATTTTGATTTTAGATACATTCTCTGTCTGATGGGTCGCCGTGATTCCAAAAACAAGCCACCTCCACCACAAAGCTACAATCACCCCGTCTCTTAAAAACTCTTAAGAAAAAGTTAATCAACTAAATATTAACAGATGCTTAATATTAGCACATAAATTTTATGGTGTGGTTTTTTGGAATGACTATAAAAAGGTGGATATGGCGATCGCAACCTCATTTGTCATCTAAGTATTTTTCAGGCAAACTTATAATTAGGCAATGTTTATACGTTAAGAGCTAGCATCACTATGGAGAACTTAAAAACCGTATTATCGGGTGCAAACCGTACCTATTTGTTGGCTTTGTTAGAACAGTATAATAATGACCCTGATTCTGTATCAGAAGATTGGCGACCCGTTTTGCAAGAAATGATTGCTGAGTATGGCATGACAGAAACCCGACCAACATGGGGCGAATCCCTTGCGAAGACAGATGATTATGCCGTATCGGCGTTGCCAGAAAAAGATGAAACACGCACTATTTCTGATGTAAAATCTTTTCATGATATTCAGCTAAATATAAAAGCACAAAGCTTGATACATGCCTATCGTTTCAAAGGCCATTTAAACGCTAACTTGGATCCACTCGGCATAAAGAAACAGACAAAAGACCCAGAGCTTTCACCCGCATTTTATGGATTTTCCGAAGAAGATTATAATAAAAATGTTTATGTAAGTGGTGCGTTTGGCACCCAAACTTTATTGTTAAGCGAATTGTTAACGCGGTTAAAGAATACATATTGTGGTCATATTAGTACTGAATATATGCATATTACTCAAAGTGATGTTAGGTTATGGGTGCAAAATAGGGTAGAGCAAAATGACTTTAGGGCGGGTTTAAGCACAAAGCACAAAATCCTTAAACAGCTGACGGAAGCAGAATTTTTTGAACGGTTTCTTCATAAGAAATTTCCAGGTGCGAAACGTTTTGGTTTGGATGGCGGTGAAAGCATGATACCAGCTTTAAAAGAACTTTTAAACCAGTCGATGTTATACCATGGAGGCACAGGGGGGG
>CAZTIE010000047.1:0-910 GCA_964613645.1 uncultured Verrucomicrobiales bacterium | reverse complement strand
AACTTTTAAACCTAAAAACTCAACAGGGTGTCAAAAGTTTTATTTTTGGTATGGCGCACCGTGGCAGATTATCGACGCTTGCAAATGTTTTGGGTAAACCGATGCACAAAATATTTGCACAATTTGAAGATATATCAAAAGTGTCAGATGATATTCCAGGCTCTGGGGATGTTAAATATCATTTAGGTTTTTCCACAGATAAAGATATTAATGGTCAAAAAATTTATCTTTCATTACTGCCTAATCCATCACATTTAGAAGCTGTAAACCCTGTGGTTTTGGGAAAAATTTACGGGGAGCAAGCACTTGCAAAAGACCATGATAAAAAAAACACTATTGGTATTTTAATTCACGGTGACGCTGCCTTTTCAGGGCAAGGTGTTGTATTTGAAAGCCTTAACTTATATGGTTTGCCGCATTATAAAACAGGGGGCACGTTTCATATTATTGTAAACAACCAAATTGGTTTTACAACGACACCGCAGGAGAGTCGACCATTTCAGCATAGTTCTGATATATCTAAGTTTATTCAAGCACCTATTTTTCATGTTAATGCTGATGATCCTGAAGCTGTTTTAAATGTGATAGAAATGGCGTGTGATTATCATGATACGTTTGGTAACGATGTTGTAATCGATCTTATTTGTTACAGGCGTAATGGCCATAACGAGGGGGATGAACCTGCTTTCACTCAGCCAAGTATGTATCAAAAAATTAAAGCCCATCCATCCACACGTTCGCTTTATGAGCAAAATTTAATTGCACACAAAAACCTGACGACAGAAGAAGCACAAATAGTGCGTGATGATATCAATTACATAATACAAAACGAATTTGAGATTGTCCAAAAAGCCAAAGCAGATGGGAAAAAAATTGAAGAAGATGTCGATTGGAAGCAAGGTAACTGGGG
>CAZTIE010000046.1:0-10410 GCA_964613645.1 uncultured Verrucomicrobiales bacterium | reverse complement strand
TAACTCCTTTAAAGGCACTTGTGCAAGATATACTTACATGACTAAGTTACATGTCACATCTGTTAAATCGCTTTCAAATAATTTGCAAATGTGCTATACTTCCTGTTATTAGACGCACTAAGTCATAAGTTGTTTGAAATTCTGTTAAGTTGATTGTTTTTCATTATAGTCATTCTAAAAACAAACCAGATGATTTAATGGTGTCATCAATTGTCAATTTTGCGTCCTGATGAATCCTGTTTTTTTTTCAAAGTGGCAACAACAAAACATGGTGACCTGCATCCTCTGCTATCTTTGTCATGATAGTTTTTTTATGGAAGGTCGCATGATCCATAATAATGGTAGATTCCGGTTTCAATTTTTTTAAAAGGTGATGCTCAAACCAATCATTGAACCAATCAGCTGTTGTTGAAGTCCCATACAGCACCGTGCAAGAAGCTCTTGCTCACGCTTCCCTGTAATCAAATGAGTGCGCCCACCACGTTTTCCACTTCTCTCCCCAAATGACTTGCAGCGCTTAAAGATCTTGAGTATTGTATACGCGACATGTGGTCGCGTTCAGCGTACCTTAGTGTTTTTTTATGGCTGATTTTCAACTTTTGGCAAACAGACCAAATCGCGTTAATGTGCACACCAAATTCTTTTGCGCGTTCTCTTAACACCTTATCAGGATGATTTTGAATATCTGCTCTTAAAGCCTCCCAGTCAATTTTTCGTGGACGGCCAGTTGATTTTATGGGTTCTAAGGTATCCCGTTTACCCCAGTCATTGACACACCATAAACTGACTTTAAAATGACGACTGGCAGATATTTTAGTGCCACCATCTTTTACATATAAAACAACACGGTGACGTAGGTCTAAGCTATAGGATATAATATAAAACCTTTTTTAACTTAGTATAGTGCATATGGATTGCTTTTGGAATCACTATAGATGTAGTCATAATACCATTATTCCCAAAATAAAATTCTTTATGTACCCTTTCAAAAACAGTGGTGATATACTCACTCTCTTCCACTATGTAGTAAAATTGAGTTAAAAATATTATTGACGTACTGATCAATAATAAACGTCATGCATTTGTCATCCTCACTAAACCATGCACGAAAATAAAAAAGCCAGAAAATCTCTCCCAAAAAAACATAAGGCTTGTGCTCTTTTCGTATTTGTATACAATGATAAGTATCTTATTTATATTATAGGCTCTCACATTGCTAGATGAAGATATCGCTGTAGACGCTGAAGAAGATATTGATCCAGATTTGGTAGATGGGGACTTGATTGAATCGACCACAAAGAAGCCGCAACCAGATGGTGTGCAGCGTCATGATGATGAGATGGGTACCATTACAGAAATTACCTATAAAAATGGTCAAAAAAATGGCCCTATGAAAATTTTACAAGATGGTCGTTTGACGGTAGAAATGACATTTGTCAATGATGTCCTTGATGGTTTTATGTACGCTTATTTTCCAAATGGTTCTGTTCAAATGAAAATGCTATTTGCAAATGATAAATTAAATGGGGAAGCCCTAAACTACCATCCAAATGGAGAGGTGAGTATGCGGTCCATGTATGCAGATGGCAAAAAACAAAATCTTTGCCAAGCTATGGATGACGAGGGTGTTTTAATTCAAGATAGCTACTATAAAGACGACATACTCCACGGTGCTATAACCACCTATAATGAAGGTGAAATAATAGCACGCTCATTTTACGATAACGGCGTGGAAATTAAAGAAAAACCTGAAGAAGAATTTGAACAAGCAAGTATATGGGAGTAAAAAATGCCAGAAGTATGTGCAATGGGCGCAATGATTGAATGTGATTGTGGCGTGCCAAAAAAAAATACACTAAAGGTAGAACCTGCAACAGGTATTATGTCTGCCAGTGGCCCAGTTGCAGCAATTCCGGCTATTAAGCCGTCTAATATTAACTTCGGACTTTGTAAGGCAAGTCTTAATCCAGTTGTATTATTGGGCGCTCCAAAGGGACCCTGCACTGTTGTGCCAGCAGGCCCATGGATTAAAGGGGCACCTAAAGTAATGACAAAGCAGGGGCCGATACTTACCAGCGATTCTAAGCTGGCCTGTGGCTATGGCGGGCAGATAAAAATTAATAAGGGTATTCCTACTGTGAAAACAAAATAATATGACTTCTAATATTTGTCTTGTATAAAGAATTGGAAAACTTATGAAAAAAAAATATTTTTTTGGTTTCGCTTCCCTTTTTTTTGGGTATGCCTTTTTGTATTTACCAATCCTATACTTAGTCGTTTCTTCTTTTAATCAATCATCTGTACCAGGCGTCTGGGATGGATTTTCTATGAAATGGTATGGTGCATTATTACAAAATGACGCTATTATGCATGCGCTGCTCACAAGTTTGCAAATTGCAGGAACGTCGGCCACACTTGCTGTTTTATTAGGCACGATGGCAGCCATTAGTATGGTTCGCTTAGGTAGCTTTAAGGGACGAACTTTTTTATCTGGCTTACTACCAGCACCTTTAGTTATGCCTGAAGTTATAACCGGACTCTCTTTATTATTAATGTTTGTAACGTTTGAACGTATGATTGGCTGGCCATCAGAACGGGGGGTGTTGACAGTTGTTATAGCGCATTCAACTATTGGTATTGCTTATGTGTATATGATTGTAAGCTCACGATTGCGTGAGTTTGATACAGTTTTAGAGGAGGCCGCGCAAGATTTGGGCGCCACACCTAGCGTGGTGTTTTTTCGCGTGACACTCCCCCTGATTGCACCCTCTCTTCTTTCGGGTTGGTTGTTAAGCTTTGCCTTATCTTTAGATGACGTTGTGATCGCAAGCTTTCTATCGGGCCCAGGTGCGACAACGCTTCCAATCGTATTATTCTCAAGCTTACGATTGGGGATTTCTCCCGAAATTAATGCCCTTTCAGGTATCATGATTGGTATTGTCAGCTTATGTGTGTTAACTTCCGGGTTTATTTTTTATAAAAAAAGATCTGGCATTCAATAACATCTTAATAAAAATTTATTCATGTTAATACTTTTTTAACACTCTGTTGTTATTCTGAATTGAGAGACAATTTTCATGTAAGGAATACAGTATGAGATTTATTTTAGCAACCGTCATAGGGATATGCAGTTTAACAGCAGCAACGAATCAAGAAATTTCCTTTCGTGATTTTAGTAAAATTATTTTAGGAGAAGGTCATAGTCGCTTTGAAAGCGACCTGATGAAAGCATTTCCTTCTAAACCACAGTATGGATATACAGCGGACTTTGCAGGTTTTATAAAAGAATTTATAGACTATAGTATTAACAGAAGTGCTATTTGGGATGTTGAAAAGATAGCCTCAACTTTACAAACAGTAGATCCACAACATTATGACAGTTTTAAAAAAAATGTTTATAAGGTTATGCATGGTCCACGATACTTAACAGCACAAGGTTCTGTTGAATTTCAAATTGCGCTAGCATTTAATGCATTCGTTTTAGACAATAAACACAGGGAATTAGCGCCATCCGGATATGACAAACTTTTCAAAGAATCCCCCGAATTTAAGGCATTAGAAAAGCGCTTGGCTCCCGGTTCTTTTCAAAGTATCGCCTTGTCAGCACGTCCTAAAGGCGCGCTATCTTCTGCGCATATTACTGCAGTGATTGCTGCAATGACGCAATTTTCAACAGTTCAGGAATATGAAAAATTCACAGAAACATTGTTAGCACTGCCTCACTATAATTCATATCACTATTTAATGGCAGTTGAAGCGTTGTCTAATATTCCTGCCAAACATTTTACAGATGATTTCATCGAAACATTTAAACAGTATGCAACACGGTATTCTACAAGCCGAGTTCCATACGGTTTAATGATGGCAAAAGATGTTGATTTTGATAGTAATATTATGGAACAACTTGTTGCCTATCAAACTAGTCTTAAGTAAAAGTTATTATGTTAGAAAATTCATCCTAATTTACCCGCAATGTTAGAGACATTTTTATGCCCCTTACTGATAAAAAAATATACTGAATACGCTTATTGTTTTTTTATAATAAAAAACGCATTTAAATAGCTGAAAACCTTTCCTAGTTAGGTTATTCCGCTTTCAACATTTTAGAAAATCAGTTCTGATTTTTCTTCATCTTTACCATTTGTTCATCTTTGCAACGATACACTAAATAATAGGAAAAATTATTACGGTAGATACTTATGAAACAGCAGGAAAAAATCAAAAAAAACACATGGATTGTTCCCATTCTTTTATTAATCCTGGTGTTTTTTGTGCTTGTTATACATCAAATTGCCTTCAAACAAGCCGTTGAAGATTTTCCTGCGAAACATAATATCCAGTTTACAAAGGTCATAAATAAAAAAAATAATATTCATGCCAAAACATTTAAAATATTTGAGAAAATTAAGCCGCTTTATTTTTCTTTTTTGGCGCAACCACAAGCTATAAAACAGATATTTAAACTGTCCACAGAAAATATAGCACTTTATCATTATGCACCCGATGTACAAAGTGCATTAGCATTAAAATATTTAGATACGATAAAAAGCGCGCGTATCCAAAATCAACAATGGGTAGACGTTTATGAAATGCATTTAAAGGCTATCAAAGTGCGCTACAACATTGACTTCAACACAGTGGCAGATGATAGACCAACAGAAGGCATATCCACTTTTCTTCAAAAATTAAATGCACTCAACAAGCCAGAGCAACTAGAACCTTTGATTGATCGTTTTTTTGCACAACAAACATCTGAAAAAAATTTAAGTGCCATGGTTAGCATACTTGGCACAAGATATAAAGGCCATATTAAAACAATAGATATACTCGCAAAATTTGATAGTGAATTTGAAGTCTTGCAAAGCGATTTTTTAATAGAAGCGCATCAAAAAAATAATGATAATTTATGGAGACGATTTACAGATAGAATACAATCATTTTTCTATCAGGCCCTGCCGATAACAGAGGATACTATGGATGCTGATATGATTGATCAACTCAATAATGACGTCTAACCATCTCTCTGCTAAAAAGACGCTTTAAAAACACTGGGTGAGGAAATAAATTGAGCATTTTAGTAATTTCAGCTAAGATAACCTTAAAACAAAAAAAGCTGATATTACGATGCAAAATAAAATTGTCCCAATTGATGGTGGAGCCACACCTTTGAGTGTTGCCAACAACTTACCGTTCATGTTGATTGCTGGTCCTTGTGTGATGGAATCACGTGATCACATTTTGAAAATGGCAGAAGCCTTGAAGAAATTAACAGATGAAAAAGGTGTTGGGTTTGTTTTTAAAGCATCTTTTGATAAAGCAAACCGTACATCTGTTGGTGGTGCACGCGGACTTGGTATAGATAATGGGTTAAAGCTTTTTGAAGAAGTAAAAAAAACATTTAACGTGCCAGTAATTACAGATATTCATGATAAAGACCAGTGTGCGACGGTTGCAGAAATTGTAGATATTTTGCAAATTCCTGCATTTTTATGCCGCCAAACAGATTTATTAGAAGCAGCTGCTAAAACTGGAAAACCTTTAAATATTAAAAAAGGACAATTTTTAGCGCCATGGGATATGGTCAATGTTGTTAAAAAAGTAGAATCTTTTGGTAATAATAAAATCATGCTTTGTGAACGTGGTGCAAGTTTTGGGTATAATACTTTGGTAACAGATATGCGCGGCCTGCCAACGATGGCAAAAACGGGATATCCTGTTATTTTTGATGCAACACACTCTTGTCAGCAACCCGGCGGTCAAGGTGGGTCTTCAGGTGGACAGCGTGAATTTGCACCTGTTCTAGCGCGTGCAGCCATTGCTGTTGGTGTTGCTGGCGTGTTTGCAGAAACACACGATAACCCAGATCAGGCATTAAGTGATGGACCAAATATGATACCCCTTCATGAAATGGGAAAGTTCATCGACCAGCTTAAAGCATTTGATGATGTACGTAAAAATAGCGGTCTTGTATAAAATAGTTTTGAATAAAGTTTATTTAACTGTAAAATAAAGAAAACGACGCACAATTGATAAGCATATCTATGGATCCACATATTAATCATTACAATACACTACCTATTCTTTGTATTCATGGGGCAGTTGTGTTTCCAGATACTATCTTACCTATTCCAATGACAGTGGATCAATATGAAATATTGTTAAGTGAAACGGATGATACAGATGGTGTTTTAGGTATTGTGCAGCCCTCAGATATAAAACAAGAAGATAAAACAAGACTACCCATTTTTGGATCTGGAACCGCTGTTGAAATTATTGATATGGACCCTGATTACGATGATATGGTTGTTGTTCATCTTAAAGGAATCTGTCGCTTTAAAATTTTAGAAGAAGTATCAAAAACAAATGCTATGCGCCGCGCTGTTGTATCGTATAAAACATATGTTGAAACAGATAGTGTTACGCCTGAATTGAGTGATTTTGATAAAACTTCTTTTATAACATTAGCGCGTCTTTATATGACACAATTTAATATTACGCCAAACTGGCAAGAATTAAAAAATATTACGGATGCGGAATTGATTAATTTTATTGCGATGGCAGGGCCATTAGAGCCCTCAGAAAAGCAAGCCATTTTAGAAGAAGTAAATGCTGATCAGCAAAAATTTATGCTGGAAAAAATTATGGATATGTCTTTATCTGATTCATTTCATACCTCAACACTTGTACATTAAAAGGCATAAATATGACAGCACTTGACCCAAAATTGATTCAAAATCTTGTTTGTCCACTGACTAAAACACAACTTGTGTATGATAAAGAAAATCAGGAACTTGTAAGCCAGGTTGCAGGATTAGCTTACCCTATAAAAAAAGGCATACCCATTATGCTTATCGATGAGGCGCGCATTACTGATGCTGATCAAGTACGTTGCCTAGCCCCCCAGCTTTTGTCTTAATAGATTTTGTACTTTGCCGCAGTGTGGCCATAATCAATAAAAATCCCATTGCATAACCATCAAGCACTGAAAGGAGGGTTATTGCCAATAGGTGAACAGAGATGGTTGTGTTAAGAAGTAAAGTGTTCTTAACTAAGATGTGTTACCTTGATTGATTTATGGTAAAAGAACCGACAATAAACTTGTGCTTTCTTGCTGAATTCTATAAAATTTTAAATTAGCTTAAGTATGTATTTGAAAAATAAAGGAGAATAATTGTGGTGAAATCAGAATGGGGATTAAAAAGAGCTTGCTTATCGTGTTCTGCGAAATTTTATGACTTGCAAAAGACAACTATTACCTGTCCATCATGTGGCACAATTTTAGAAGTTATATCTGCAACGAAAAGTCGTAAAACAAAAACTGAAAAAACAAAAATTATTGATGTTGAAGATGACCTAATCGATGAAGATATTGATGATGTTGAAGACGAAATCTAATATTAATAAGGTTGCAAGATGATAATTGACGATTTGCAGGAATTTTTCAGTAAAATTTCTAAGGAAGCTGAAATAACGGTCTATACAGATGGTGCTTGCTCTGGAAACCCAGGACCTGGTGGCTGGGGAGTTGTATTTTTAGCTGACGACTATCGTTGTTTACTTAATGGTGGGGAATTAAATACCACGAATAATCGTATGGAAATGATGGCGGCATTAGCTGCTATGGAACAATTATTAGAACTTAGGCCTGACGCACGGATAAAACTCATAACAGATAGTAAATATTTGAAAGACGGCATTAATCTTTGGATGAAAAATTGGAAAAAAAATGGCTGGCAAACAGCTACAAAAAAACCCGTTAAAAATAAAGATATTTGGATAAAGTTGGATGACGCTGTAAACAATCTTAAAATTACGTGGCAGTGGGTTAAAGGGCACTCTGGTGATGAATATAATGATCTTGCTGATACCTTAGCTAGAAAAGCTATTATTTCTTATGCTGTGACAGGCTGATCTAAATTGACATCATGTATGATTAAATTATTAAAACGCTATCAACAGTCTAAAACCATTGGTGCAACTTTTGTGGTTGCAGGGACAGCAATTGGTGCTGCCGTTTTAGCGCAGCCATTAACTGCATCTAGAATTGGCTACCAAAATAGTTTGTTTTTGTTGCTTGGTATGTGGTTCTTAATGGTTGTTGCATCATACATTCAGCTGGCTCTTTTTAAAAACAAACCAGCAAGTATGAGTTTTGCAAAACTTGTAGACGTGGAAATTGGCCCTATAGGACAAGTTATTGCGCTCTGTGTGAAAATGCTTTTATTCTACAGTCTGCTGGCGGCGTATATGACGGGTGGCACATCTGTTATGCTGGGGCTTTTATCTCAAGTAAATATTCATATTCCGCACGCGCTGGGTGTTTTCTTGTTTGCTATAGTATTTGGTGGTATTGTAAGTTTTTCAACGCGTGTTGTTGATCAAACAAATCGCATATTTTTAAAAATATTATTTTCTTTATTTGCAGTGTTGTTGTATGTCGTGCTACCACAAACGCAAACTGTTTATTTGTGTGAGTCTGTCACATTTGACATGAAAAATTGGTTGATTGCGGTCCCTATATTTTTTACGTCTTATGGCTTTCATGGCAGTATTCCAAGTTTGATTTCCTACTTAAAGAATGACCAAAAAAAACTGATATTAAGTTTTTTTGCCGGCAGCCTGATTACATTTTTTGTTTATATATTATGGCAAACAGCAACACTTGGCGCAATTTCTTGTGGTCAATTAGCACAGTTAAACCAAAACCAATTGCCAGTATTTCTGAATCAAATTGGACAAATGAGCACTTATCCAATGCTTATGCCACACTTATTAAACGTGTTTTCTTTCTGTGCTATTGTGACGTCATTTTTGGGTGTGGGACTTGGGCAATTTAATTATATTTCAGAATTAACAGCAAATAAAATGAATGCACAGCCGTCTGCTGTAAAGCAATTGATGAATGTTGTTTTGACTGTTGGTATACCCTTGATTTTTGCACTTGCTTATCCCAAAGGGTTTGTATTGGCGCTTAGTGTTGCTAGTGCGTGGCTTGCAATACTGGCCCTTATACTGCCAGGTATTATGGGGGTAAGATCTAAGCAGTTTAGTATGGTACAATGGATATTATCTTGCCTATGCTTACTAGCAGGCCTATGTTTGTTGTGCGTTGAACTCTACCTTTTATTTTAATAGGTCTCTATCATGTTTCGTAAAATGCCCGTTTTATTGCTGCTTTTAATTATTAGCATTGTATTGCTAACACCTTACCTGTCATTGAATGTTAAGCAAGGATTCTATGCTGCTAGCTTAACGATAAAAAATTTAATTGTTCTTGTGCTACCCGTTATTATTTTTGCACTTCTGTTTAAAACAGCTGTGATGCTTTCAAGTAAGGCAACGAAAATTATAGGGTTGATTCTGATTGTAGTGTGTTGCTCTAATTTTTTTTCAACACTGCTTAGTCATTTTCTAGGAAGCTGGGTTTATAGTTTCGACTTGCAGATGATAAAGCCTAATGCAATCTCCGGACTTACTCCTTTGTGGGTCTTGGATATTCCAGCATTTATTAGTAACGATAAGGCTATGTTTTCTAGCATTATTTTGGGTGTTGTATTGCCAAAATTTTACCCACAACAAACAATGCACATGGCAAAACGCATTGAATTTTATATTGAAAAAATATTAAAAGGCACGGTGTTAATAGTTCCTCTTTTTATAATTGGATTTATTGTCAAATTGCAACATGATGGTGTGATAGGGGTGATTATCAAAGATTACGCAATAATTTTTACCGTAATAGCACTGGCCCAGTATGGTTATATCTTGCTTCTGTACTTCATTGTCAGTAAGGGGTGCGTGGAAAAATTTATCAACCACGTGAAGGGTATGCTGCCAGCAGCTATGTGTGGGTTTAGCACAATGTCTAGTGCCGCCAGCATGCCCCTTACGATTATGGGTGTAGAAAGTGGTGCTAAAAGTAAAGATTTAGCGCGCTCTGTGGTGCCTGCAACAGTTAATATACACTTAATCGGGGATTGTTTTGCTATTCCTATTTTTGCTTACGCCGTACTGAAAAGTTTTGGTGTAGAGGAACCTTCATTTTATAGTTATTTGATTTTTGCCTTTTATTTCATGCTGGCAAAATTTTCTGTTGCTGCTATTCCTGGTGGTGGTATCATTGTTATGCTCCCTATTTTAGAGAGGTATCTTGGGTTTTCAGGTGAAATGATGTCTTTAATTACAGCACTTTACATTTTGTTTGACCCTGTCATTACAAGCGCCAATATTTTTGGTAACGGCGCCTTTGCAAAAATTATGGATAGGTGGCTTTTTAATATACTGCATAAAAAAGAAGAATAGTTTTTGTTCGGTTTAGTACACTTTTGTCTGGTGTTATAGCAAAACACACTCCTTGTCTGATGGGCCTCCGTAAGCTCCCACAAAATTCAAGCCTCCGCCTCCTCCACC
>CAZTIE010000045.1:0-10535 GCA_964613645.1 uncultured Verrucomicrobiales bacterium | reverse complement strand
GAAAGTAGGTAAATAAAACCATTATATCTCATTTCATTAGCATTTGGCTATACCAAAGGACAATTTCCCTTTGATGCTAAGAGCAGCTTCAATATTTCACAAAGGATCTCTTAACTTTGCTGCTTTCCTGTCCGAACAACCAGGACCACCTCTGCTCTGTGCAAGATTTAACACTCTAACATCATATCTTTATTAACTTTTTCTTAAGAGTTTTTAAAAGACGGGGTGATTGGAGCTTTGTGGTGGAGGTGGCGGTGGCTTGGAATTTTGTGGGAATCACGGTGGCCCATCAGACAGGGAATGTATCTAAAATCAAAATATAACGAGTTTTTTGAAAGACTATATATTATTTTTTAACGCAGGTAAACCCGTCAGCCTTTGTATCCAATTGCCACAACATACATTTCGGCAGAGCCTTTGCGGCTAGACTCGGGTTTAAAGTGTTTAACATATTTAAAGTGTAATTTTAAACATTTAAGCAGCTTATCTTCTGTACCGCCACGCAAAACTTTACCAACAAGATGCCCTCCCTTATTAAGGTGTTCTAACCCAAAATCCAGAGTGATTTCTAACAGTAACATAATACGGTCATGATCAACGGACGCAATGCCACATGCAGCCGCTGCCATATCGCTTAAGACAACATCAACTTGTTTTCCTTCTAACTTTTCATTTAAAACGTCTAACGTTTTTGTGTCGGTTATATCGCCAATAATTTTAATTGTCCCCGGAACATCTTCATATTCTTGAAGATCTACACCTACAACAAACGATTTTGGCTTTAATTCCTTGGCAACTTGAAGCCACCCACCAGGTGCCGCACCAAGATCAACGATCACATTAGCTCCATGAAACAACTTGAATTTTTCTGCCATTTCTTTAAGTTTATAAGACGCCCTAGAACGGTATCCATCAACCTGAGCCTGACGAACAAAAGGGTCGTTTAACTGGCGTTCCAGCCATACACGGGATGAGTGTGTACGCTTCTTTTTGCTTTTGATTTTAACTTTATCGCTAATAGATTTATGCGTCATAATAGAACCTTATAAATACGTCACTTCTTTTCGAAGGCGCATCATGCCCCAAATATTAAATGTCAATAACAAACCAGAACAAAGCCCCATTACTTGCTGTGCGATCAGCTGATCAGCAAAAGAAAAGATAACAAATGCCAATAAGGCATAGATAACATAACACGCTGGACCATATTTTGCAGATAAAAATCGAGATGTCTTCATGCCAACAGAAAAATACGCAACAATTGTTGTAAATCCTGCTAGGAAAAACAGTAACGCCATATATGTTTCAACATACGGGAAGTAAGCCGACAATATACGCGGAATATATTGTGATGAATCTAGACTGGTACCAAATTCTTGCCACATGCCTGATATTAGCACAACAAGCAATGTCATCGTACAAATGACACCTTGCGTTGTTAGTGAAAATATGGCCATACGTGCTTGGCGCTCTGGGTGTTTTGTTTTTGTTGTTGCTTGTAGAGTAGAATCAAAACCAACACCGATATCACCAGCGTACACGCCACGTGCAATTCCCTGTTGCATAGCCTGGATGATACTTGCACCTGCAAATCCACCAACAGCGGACTGCCCTGTAAAGGCGGAGGATATAACTGTGCTTAAAATCGTAGGTAGTTCAGCTATATTTTGGAAAATAACCCACAAGCACATTAAAACGTACGTGATAATGAACGGCGGCATTAAGGCAGCACATACATTTGACAAGCGCTTAATGCCACCAAGGGCAGTCCACAGTATTAACCCTAAAAAGAAAGCAATGCAGGCGTAACGGTTTATACTAAAGGTTGTTTGAATGGTGTCAGTGATCACTACAAACTGATAAATCTCGACCGCATAAATACAAAATAGAACGGCAACGATATTTGGGATAAGTGGGCTTTTAAATGTTTTTCGTAAAAAGTACATAGGGCCACCATTGTAGGCATCTTTTGCACATTTCTCACGGTATTTAATTCCTAGGTATATCTCTGTATATTTAATAAGCATACCTAAAAATATAGCAACCCACAGCCAAAACAAGGCGCCGGGCCCACCAATGGTGACCGCTGTTACAATACTAACCACATTCCCGATGCCGACCATACCACCAATGGATGCAAAATAAAGCCGCAAAGGGTTAACACCATGGGCGTCTTCTTTATTGCATTCTTTAAGATCACATATAGCACGACGTAAATTAGCCAGTATTTTAAATTGAGTAAAATTTGTTTTAAAACTTAAGTAAATACCCGATCCCAAGATCATGACCAAACCAATATACCAATAAATATTATTAATGGTATCTAAAATCGTCGAAATAGACGTTAACATAATTGTATCCTAATGGCGTTATTAAACATAAAATCTTTTATATTTGGGGGTATGAAACGTCTCAAAACAAAGTTTATCTGATACAAGATTATATGGCACATATACCTATAAACGCTTAATACCCCAGGCGTTTTCGTTTTACAATAATGTGTTTTAAATGTGGATTCATTTTAATTTCTATAAAAAAAACCATGCCAAGCAATATAGACATTACACGGCATGGTTTATTATTATTTTACTTAACTTCTGTTGCTAATGCTTTTTCTGCTGTTTTAACAAGATCTTTAAATGCTTTTGGTGTATTCATAGCCATATCAGCCATAACTTTACGATCAAGTTCAACGCCAGCTTTATTTAAACCATTGATAAATGTAGAATACTTCATGCCATGTTCACGAACAGCTGCATTGATTCTTTGAATCCAAAGTGCTCTAAATTCACGTTTTTTGTTACGGCGGTCACGGTAAGCATATTGTAATGCTTTTTCTACGCGCTGCAAGGCAATACGGAAACAGTTCTTTGAACGGCCTCTGTAACCTTTTGCAAGTTTAATAATTTTTTTATGTCTTTTGTGGGCAGTAACCCCACCTTTAACGCGTGCCATCGATAATTCTCCCTACTGACCTGGTAAATAAAAGGTTTTAATGCGTTTAACTTCCATATCTTTCATCATGATAGCTCCACGTGCATTACGAATCATCTTATTGCTACGTTTTCTCATACCGTGTTGTTTACCAGCTTGTCCCATTTTGACATTACCAGAACCTGTTACACGAAAGCGCTTTTTAGCACTACTTTTTGTTTTCATCTTGGGCATTTTTTTCTCTCTTTTAAAAGTACTTATTAACGGGTCGTTAGGCAGCCCTAATACAGCCATACAACACCAAACTTTAAAAGGCCTTTTCAGACCTTTTTATATTATACATATTATCGACAGCGTTGACCAGCTTTTTTTCGAGTCTTCACTATGCCTGCTCTCTCTTCTGCAATAGCCCGTTTGACAGCAGCAGCCCTTTTTTGCTCTTTTGTCCTACCAACTTTTTGAACAAAAGTGTTATTTGTTAAAGATGGGTCTACGTGCACTGCAGGCTTTGCCGTCGCAGCTTGCACTTTTGGCACAGACACAACTGTTGGCTTAAATATCGTTTGGTGACCTGAAGCAGTTTTTACTGCCTGTCCTGATTTTATCTGAACCTTTGTATCATACAAACCATTTGCACGTGGCACCCAAAACGCTTGCGCAAGTTGCGTCATTAAAGAATATGCAACTTGTGGCGTCAATAAATCATGAAACTGTGTAAAATAAATATACTTTTTAATTAAAATTTTATTGAGCAGGAATATACGGTAAGCAATACAAGATTGAGCCTTTTTATTCTGCACATAATTGAAATATAAAAAAACTATCTATCTAAAGGGAGGTTCATCAAAGCCGCGCAGTTTTCTAGAATGCAATTGATCAGGTCCACCAAGGCGCAACAGATTAATAGCTTCTAACCCAACTTGCAGGTGCTGTAGGACACGTTTTTTATAAAATTCGTTTGCCACACCCTGCAATTTAATTTCACCATGAATAGGTTTATCCGACACACACAGAAGTGTGCCATAAGGCACCCGAAACCTAAAACCATTCGCTGCAATCGTTGCTGATTCCATATCTACTGCTATAGAGCGGCTTTGCTGAATGCGCTCATACATTTCAACAGATTCTAATTCCCAATTGCGGTTGTCCGTCGTTAAAACTGTACCTGTACGAAGAGTTTCTTTTACCTGGTTTTTTCTAATTTTTTGCACTGTTGTTGCAGCGTCCTGAAGGGCCATTTGCACTTCTGCAATGGCAGGAACCTGCACCCATGGTTCTATCAAATTATCTAAAACACCATCTTCACGAACATAAGCGTGTGCTAGAACATAGTCACCAAGTTCTTGGCTTTCACGAAGACCTGCACAATGCCCGACCATCATCCAACAATGTGGTCGCAAAACAGCTAAGTGATCTGTAATTGTTTTAGCGTTACTTGGCCCTACCCCAATATTCACAAAGGTAATCCCCTGCCCGTCTTTCCTCTTCAAATGATAGGCTGGCATTTGCGGCAAATGCGTTGGCGCAACATCTGACGTGTCATTCGCGTCTTCGCCATAAATCAAATGGTTTTTAGGGCCAATAAGTGCTGTATAATTATCATCTGTATCAATTAAATCTTTAGCATACGCAATAAATGGATCCATATAGCGCTGATAATTTGTCAGCAATATAAAACTTTGAAAATGCTTTGGCATGGTGCCAGTATAATGGTGCAAACGCTGTAAAGAATAATCAACACGTTCGCCCGTAAATAATGACAACGGTTTAAATTCTTTCCAGTGCGGCCCCTTACGGTACGTGCCATTTGCAATCGTATCATCAATGCGACTAAGGTTTGGCAATGCAAAACCTTCTTTAATGCGTTGCATCTGCTTTGGTGTTAAAGAAACAGCCGATTGATCCACAACATAAGGAAGCGGTATAGACCAATCCGACTCTCCAATCATCACATCTATTCCGTGATTTTGAATCAGTCTATCTAATTGTTCCACATAATAGCTATCAAACAAATCAGGGCGCGTTAATGTTGTATAATACAGACCCGTTTCTTGAGCCAATCCATAACTTTGACGGCCATCGATTTTTAAATTTTCAGCACTAATTTCAAACCCAATAGCTGGGTAATGCCCCGTTTCAATATCTTTTAATTTTTGCTTTGAAGCAATAGCATCAAATGCAGAAACAAGCTTTTTTGTTTCTTGATTATAAATTTCATGCACATAATTAACAGCGTCACGTGCATTATTGAATTTTTGCGCGTTAATTAAACGTTTGTTAAAAGGGGTCCGATCGGACATATTTTATCTTGATTAGCCTCGATACCTAATAGATTACGTGTAAAATCAATGCTTGTAAAGGGTTGAAGATCTTCTAGGCCTTCCCCAACACTTAAAAAATAAATAGGTAATTTATACTTATCTGCAATTGCAACAACAATACCACCTTTTGCCGTACCATCAAGCTTGGTCATCACAAGGCCGTCCACAGACACAGAATCAGAAAATTCCTGTGTTTGAAGCAGTGCATTTTGCCCTGTTGTCGCATCTAAGACTAACAGCGTGTGATGCGGTATATTTTCATCTTTCTTTTTCAAAACACGAACAATCTTTTGCATTTCATCCATAAGATTTTTCTTATTATGCAAACGGCCGGCTGTATCAATTAACAATACATCTGCTTTCGCTACTGTCGATTTTTCTAAAGCATCATAAGCAAGGGCTGCAGAATCTGCCCCCTCCTTTGCACTATACAAGGTAAAACCAGCACGTTCAGACCAAATCTCAAGCTGTTCTTTTGCTGCAGCACGAAATGTATCGCAGGCAGCTACGTGAACAGTCTTTCCTTGCTGCTTAAAATAATGTGCAATTTTTGCAACTGTTGTTGTTTTTCCAGCACCATTAACGCCAACAACCAAAACAACATGTGGACTGTGCGGTTTTGCTTCTAATGTTTTTGCAACAGGTTCTAACGTTACACTTAAACGCTGCGCTAACCATTCTCTAAGTTCAAGCTCTGAAATATCTTGATCTAATTTTTCTTTTGCTAAAGATTCCCGAATATGGCGTGCCGTCGTAATACCCAGATCTGCCATAATCATGGTTTCTTCTAATTGATCTAAGCTTTCTTCATCTAATCTTCTATGTGTTAAAACAAAATTTAAATTTTCAGAAATTTTATCTGATGACTTCTTCAAGCTACTCTTTAGTTTATTCCATAGACCCATTAGAAATTTGTCCGTTATATCGAAACACTTTTAGTGTAGATCTTAAACAGCTCTTTAGCAAGCTGAATTAGGCCTTATCTTAAAAAGGCTCTGGCATATATTTCAATGGTCCAAGAATAACAAATTCCTGTATGTTATTTTTTTTATACCTCAACCGCACCTCTTGCCCCCTAAAGGGTGAAGATGAGGCGTTTTTAAACAATCTTACTTTGTTGTTTGCAGCATCTATTTGCGTCATGTATTCTATCGTATACATATAATTATGATCACTTACTTCTTTCACATATGTTATTTTTCCACTCGTATACTGCCATAAATTACGTTCGTATACTGAAAACATATGCAGCGCAAAAACAATAATTGCAATGGACAGACAAAAACAAAGAGAACCATGTGCTTTGGCACGCATAAAAAGCCTATTCATCATAAGGTTTCACCTAGAACTTTAGATAATTTATCAAAAGAAGATGCAAGCGTATCACCATCATCAAAACTTTGAGATGTAAATTTATCCAAATTATCTATCATACCAACCGCCTCGTCCACAACCTTGCTTGAGCCTTTTTTATACGCACCGATGCGAATCATGTCAGCCATATCATTATATGTAGAAAGTATGCCACGCGCTTTTGCAACAATATGACGCTCCTCCCCATAATGACAGCCGGGTACAGTACGAGAAATACTACTTAATATATTAATTGCAGGATAGTGATTACGTGCTGCAATAGAGCGATCTAAAACAATATGACCATCTAAAATACCGCGTACAGCATCTGCTACAGGTTCATTATGATCATCCCCGTCTACAAGCACAGTAAAAACAGCTGTAATATACCCTGTTTGAAGACCCTCATGCTTTGGTCCCGGTCCAGCACGCTCTAATAGTTTTGGAAGTTCTGCAAAAACACTTGGTGTATACCCTTTACTTGCAGGGGGCTCACCGCAAGACAAACCGATTTCACGCTGTGCCATCGCAAAACGTGTAATGCTGTCCATCACGCACAACACTGATTTACCTTGATTTCTAAAAAATTCAGCAATTGTCATGGCGGTATAAGCCGCTTGCTTGCGCATTAAGGCTGTTTCATCGGAAGTTGATACAACCAAGACACATTTTTTTAAATTCTCACGTCCCACAGCTTTTTCTATAAAATCATGCAATTCACGACCACGCTCACCAATTAACCCGACGACGACGACATCACATTGCGCGTATTTAATCATCATAGACAGCAGCATGGTTTTACCAACACCTGACCCTGCAAAAATCCCCATACGCTGTCCCTTACACATAGTAAGAAAGGTGTTAATGGCACGAACGCCTGTATCGATTCGTTCCTCAACAGGGGCACGCTTATGTGCCGGCGGCGGCGATGCCTTTAAGGGCATTGGGATATCCCCCTTTTTAAGAGGTCCCATTTCATCAAATGGATTACCCAAGCCATCTATAATACGTCCACACCAGGAATCATCAGGGTAAATATAAGAACCGCCTTCTTCACTCATCAGCACCCGGCACCCTGGTCTTATTTGTGCTAAATCACCAAACACCATCAATTGAGCTGAACCCCCAGAAAATCCAACAACCTCACCTTCAATATATTGATCATCTAAACCTTCAATAGAACAACGCGTTCCAACTGACATGGTTCTGGTGTTCATCGCAACAGTGACACTTAGTCCTGACAAAGATATCACCTCCCCATAAATTTGATAGGAGTGCATATTTTCTATTTTATGAAGGGCATCATCTAGGTTCATTTTCTAAACAGACTTTCTTTAATCCAATCGATACATTCTGGCACTTCTGGAAATATTTTTCCAAACAGCATAAATGGGTGCACAACACCGGGCACAACGTTTTGAGCAACCTCCACACCGGCCTGTTTTAGTTTTGTGCAAAACTCTGCTTGTTCATCTGCAAGCGGGTCAAGCTCTGCTGTCAGCATATAAGTTATTGGAAACTTATTTAAATGTGGATACAATATAGGGGACGCTAAATAGTTAGTCTTATGTTTTGCATCCACTACATAATGATCCACGTACATACGTGTAATTTCTTTTGTAAGGCCGTAACCTGTACCATAAGTATCATACGATTTTTGAGAAAGCGAAAAATCAAGAGATGGGTAAATCCCAACATAAGCATCAGGAATTGAATTCTTATTATCAATTAAATAACAAATGCAGGCAGCTGCAATATTGCCACCAGCACTATCGCCCATTAAGAAAACCGATGAAAAATCTTTCTCTTTTTGAAAAGTCTTCTTAACCCAAAGATACACATCCGCGACATCATACAAACCTGTAGAGAATGGATTTTCAGGCGCCAAGCCATATTCAACAGATAAGACAGACATCCCTGTACGATTGGCCATGTCACGTAAGTGTGTATCATATGTATCAATATTACCGCGACACCAACCACCTCCATGCATATATATAATAAGCTTTTTTGCATCTGACGTCGGCAAGTAAAAACGCGTTTTTATAGGGTTTTTATGCTTGCTAGATTCTACATAAAGATCTTCTACATAAAAAACATCTTGATGACTTACCCCACACATAGCAACAGACTTTATAAAATCTTCACGCAAATCTTCAATAGGTGTATTTAACACATTCCTATCTGGTGCAAGCTTTAAAGCATTTAAAAAGTATTGTGTATAATCTGGAATTTTCACGATAATTTTTCATATCTAATGGCGCTTACTTTTAGTATCACAAAAATATAGTTAACAGAATACTAACAACATGATCCTGTGTCATATTGTTAAGAGAACAGGATATCGCAACATCAATCATTGCTCTCCTCATATAACCACAGCAACACGCGCACTAGACAAAATCCTTAAATAGATCATGATTCACTGTGTCGCACGGTTTTCCAACACTGTCACCATACTTTTGTATCCACTGATCTGCAGACTTACGCCCAGCTTCTTTCAAAGCTGAAATAAAATCCCACTTTGGGTTCATGGCACTAGATAATTTTAAATCTTTAAATGTTTCTTCAGATTTAATAATATGCATATTGAAACGCGTCAATGCCCCTTCTTTGACCAACCCTTTATCTATCAAGTTTGAAATAAAATAAATGGCGCGCATTTCACGCACTAAACAACCATTATAGGTAATTTCTTTTAAACGATCCACAATATCAGATTTTGTTGTTGGAACTTCATCACAATATGTCTTTGTTAATTGCACCACAATAATATCTGTTGCATCCAAATCCATCAAGGGATAAATAGCTGGATTTGCTATAAATCCACCGTCCCAATAAGCTTCGCCATCGACCTCCACCGTATGAAATAAGTGCGGTAAACATGCAGAGGCCATTAAGACATCTGCCGACATATCTTTATTGGAAAAAATTTTTATTTTCCCACTTTTAACATGGGTCGCGGCTAAAAATATACGCCTAGCCATATTTTGTTGGAATACTTTGTAATCGAAAAAATCCTTTAAAAATTCTAAAAAAGGATTTTTATTATCTGGATTTAGTTGTTCTGGGGACGCGAACATCATCATGAAACTCATCATCTTGCCCATCATGTCATTATTAATACCATAAAGTTTTTGCGCTGAATTTAAAAAATCTGGGTCAATTTCATGTACTGCAGGCAACCCCTTCATTTCAGCAGACATATCTGAAATGGCGCGCCAATACGCATCCATTTTATCGCGGCCACCTTGGTTTCCGCCTTCCAGTATACCTTGAACCACACTGGCAGCATTCATACCACCCGAACTGGTTCCAGAGACTCCCATAATTTCAAAACGACCATCTTCCAGTAATCTATCCATCACACCCCAAGCAAAGGCACCATGTGCCCCACCACCCTGCAATGCAATTGATATCTTCTTTTTTTTCATGATTTTTACAACGAGATAGTACTCTACATACATCCTGACATAACTTTATTAAGTTTTTATTAAAATATTCATCAACTACTACCGGCTAAAGCCGGTAGTTTGGCAAACGCTTGCAAAGCAAATTAAAAGCGTAAACGCTAGACTTCAGATATCCTGAAGTCATCTTTCTTATGATGTTCTTCCTGGTTTTCTATATATGTTTGAACATCTTCTTGAGTTACATTACCAACTGTCACGACAAAATATCCTCTTGCCCATAGATGTTGACCCCAATACCGCTTTTTCAGGTGCGTAAATTCCATGAGATGTTTTCGGCTCTATCGGATTTGCTGTGCGAGAATTAGGCAAAGGCATGGTATACCTTTAAGTCAAGGAATAAGCGTTGAAAAATTGATGTTGCTTTGTACAGGCCATAGCACCTCCTTTTTAACACTTTTATTTTATTATTTAGCCCCTCAACAAACCCACTTGTTTTCCTATTTTTAAAATAATT
>CAZTIE010000044.1:0-10635 GCA_964613645.1 uncultured Verrucomicrobiales bacterium | reverse complement strand
CAGGCATTTAATAAAAATATCAACCGTGTTGCACTTCAAACTTGAATGTGGCCTTGAAATGAAAAAGAAATATTTAATGAAATTTATGTTATCAAGTGCGTGCTGCTTATTAGCAACACAACCAATGACGATAGCATCAACTGCTGAAATGTCAGCCTTAACAGAACCTTCTCATGGGACAGAGCAAACATTATCCGCATCAGAGCTGTCTATAACGCGTATTGTTAATGACATAATGATGAATGAAGGAAAATGTGGTAAATATACTGTTTATAACCTTGATGCTGTTGCTGGTTTGATACAAAGCCTTGATCCGTACCACCGTGAGGTTACAAAATTTCAGTGCCCGGCAGAGATTATTTCACCTTTAGCATTAAACCGGTTATTAGCTACTGAAAAAACTGAGCTCTTTTCAACGCTGCCTAACATGCCGTCAGATATTAAAGCATCAGCAACGCCTTTAATGATGCAAGTCTTTGTTTTTGCAGCCAGTGCGTTTGGAAAAGATACATCCCCCGTTTATGTGTATACAACTAGGCCGGTAGAGGATAATGAGCCTGTAAATACTTCTTGGAAAGATGAGCTAAGTACTTTAGATGGAAAGGTCGCAGAGCTTGAGAAAGAATTACAAATTTTAAGAGCACTACCCTCGTTTGGAAGAAGACTTTATGATGGAATGGGCGTTCCTATTGATAAAGCAGGAGCTTTAAAAGCATTTAAAATTGCTGCCAAGGACGGATGCCACATATCACAAAAACAGTGTGCAGAAATGTTATATAATGGAGAAGGGAGTTCCGTAGATAAAGTACAATCTTTCGCATACTATCAAATGGCAGCTAAGCAAGGATGTTGTGGGGCACAATATAATTGTGCCATTATGTTGAAAAATGGAGATGGAATTCAGCAAGATAAAAATAAATCGTTTGAATATTTTTATTTGGCAGCACAACAGGAATTTAATGATGCAGCATTAATATTGGGAGATTATGCGCGATCGACTGGCACTATTTACCCATTAGCTAAATTTCTATTTGCTAGCTTACTTTATGAGGGGAGAAATATAACCGTTGAATCTGGTGTTTTGTGTTCATATTCAGAAAATAGACCACGTAAAATTAATAGTATTTTAGATAAACAAGATGCTAGAAAGTTTTTTCTAGGGGCTGCGAATGCAGGCATGCAAGCAGCACAGTTCAAATATGGCGTGATGCTATTTGAAGGAGATGCTGGAGAAATAGACAAAATTGAAGCCTTTAGCTACTTTAGAATGGCTGCAAATACTGGCTGCATAGATTCACAATTCAAATGTGGTGAAATGTTGCTTAATGGAGATGGTGTAGAGGAAAATAAAACTGAAGCATTTAAATATTTTCAAATGGCAGCTGATCAGGGGCATCATGCAAAAGCCCAACTTAATTGTGGAATATTGCTGTGTAATCGAGATGATGGTATTGATGAAAATAAAACTGAAGCCCTAGCATACTCAAAAAAGGCTGCTGATCAGGGACTTGTAGAAGCTATGTATCAATGTGGAGTTATATTAGATCACTGGAGTGAAACAGACATAAAGAGACATGAAGCTCGTAGATATTATGAAATGGCAGCTGATCGAGGGCATTTACAAGCTCAATATAGATATGGGGTCATGCTACACAATGGAGAAGGTGGATCTAGAAATGCACAGGCTTTCAAATACGCTTTCAAATACATTAAAATGGCAGCTGATCAGGGACTTGCAGATGCGCAATATAATTGTGGAATTCTTTTTTATGTGGGGAGAGGGGTGCCAGAAAACATATTTGAGGCAACTGTTTATTACATAAGGGCTGCACGTCAAGGACACCATCTTGCTCAAAATTCAATGCATCGATTTATGCCTGAAACGTGGCCTGCACCATATGAACCTGCATGCGCAATGGAGGCAGAAGCAATGGAGTAAGACCTACTCATCAACTAAAAGTTCCGTAAAGACTTTAGGGACAACGTTAGAATAACCACTACCCTGCGTGCGTACCAACTGCCACAATTACGCTGCGCGCAGGGATAACTGTTTTTTGATCAAGTTTTTCAACAAGAAGGCCTGTTACCTGCTGCTGCGCGTCTACCTTAAATTCTAAGGGAGTCGATTGCTCTAATAAGAATAAACCTTCTCTAAAGGCGTGACGCACTTCATCTGGATTTAATTTAACAGCCGGAGAATCTTTTATTTCTTTGCGGTAAACAATTGTACATCCACCCCATTTTTGAAGCAGGGGAACGGGGTCAAAGCCTAGGGATTTGTCTGCTGCCTTCTTCTTTTCTTGTTGCAGTTCTTCCGCGTGCGTTAACCAAATTGCAAGCTCGTCTTTCTCATTTTTAGAAAGAGTCTTCATTAAATTTTCATCGTGATTTTTATTTTTTAAATCATCAATACGTTGTTGCATAGATTCTATTTGTTTTAAATAATAGGCCTGTGCCTCCGTTGCGGCATCTATGGCTGTAAGCCCCGCACCAATAACAATGATCGGCATATTAATGGTTAAGCAACTTAAAGAATTATCTTTAAAAGCACTGGATAGCTGTAAGCCCATTAAAAAATCGGAGGCTAAAAGCACACCCTTAGCCAGTTCATTTTTAACACCTATTAGCCGTGGCGCCCCAGCACCTGTACACAAGGCAATATGATCTATTCCCTGTTCAAACGCATGGTCTGCCGTTAATTGTGTACCAAAATATATGCCTCCTTTTAAGGTATATAAATGATTGCGCTCTAGTAATAAGCGAATTAAAAATAAATTGTTTTTATCCCACCTAACCGTAATGCCGTATTCAGCAACGCCGCCAAATCCTGATACTAATCGTTTAGATAAAGGGTTTAAATATTGCTTAATATGTTTTATTGGCTTTTGTCGATTTAAAAACATAGAATCTAAAGGTTCAATTTTAACGCCGTCAATTGCTAAAACTTTAACACCTGAACGCATTAAATAATGCGCCAAACCAAAACCGGCTGGACCTTGCCCCACCACTAAAACATTTTTATTTTTTTCTGCTAATGGTAAGGGTTGTTCAAAATTCAGCGGGTTCCATTTAGTAAGCAAACTATAAATTTCAAATCCATAAGGCAGATCTAAAACCTCCCTTAAAATTTCACTTTCAACACCTGGTATATCCACCGATTCTTGCTTTTGATAAATGCATGCTTGCCGGCAATCATTACAAATTCGGTGGCCTGTTGCGGGCACTAAAGGATTATCAACACAAATAATAGCAAGAGCACCAAGGCTATACCCTTGTGTTTTAACCTCCGCCATTTGTGATATTTTTTGGTCTAAGGGGCACCCTGTATGTTCTGTGTTTTTAGCGTGTCCTTGACGGCACGAATCGCGGTCTTGATGATGGCAAAAAATACAATAGTTCGCTTCATCATGAGCTTTCTTAAAACTGTGCCCGACGTCCGTTAAATCAAATCCTTGCCGTTTTGCATCTGGGTTCGTTACAGCTAAAATCGATGCGTTTTCTGTACAAGCTAACTGCGTTAGAAAGGCATCTTGCGCCGTCATCTTAATGGGCGCTTTAAATAAACTAGAACTATTATGTTTCACCTTACCTTCCTTAGTATGCATAACCCAATGGACATATTCTACATAAGGAATTAACGCCTCTTCATGTGTATTTATATCATGTATAAAAGGAAGGACGGCATTAGAGAACAATAAATCAAAGTCAACTGATGGCAGCACATTAAAGGGAATATTTGGTTCCTGTAAAGGTACTTCTATTTTCTGCCGCAAGGCATAGCGCTGAACAAATATACGTTTTATTTTTGGAATAATAGAAAAAGTTTTATGCCGTTCCTGATTAATTTGTACTTGCTCTGAAATATTAAATAAGTACCCAATGAAATCTTCTACATAGGGCGCAACATCAACATAAATCTGGCTTTTCTCAGTATCATTTAATCTACCGATATAGGCTAGACATAAAAAATTGTATAATGCGACATTGTCATCTTTTAAGTAGTTTAAAAACGTATTGTGAATACGTGTTAACCCTTTTAATGCGTATAAATCTTTAAATTCTAAATCAAAAGGTAGCTTCATCTTAAAAAGTGGCCATTTTTTAGCGTTCAAACATAGGATTATTATATTGAATATAGCATCTTTTTAATATAAAAACGCATATGCATTGCTGGTTGTTTTTTTCAAACTGCAAGAGAGATACCTTGCCTGATACACCTTCGCAAGCTCGCATAAGCGTAAAGCTTGTAAAATGACTATGGTCATGTTTTACTCTTCATAAGAGTTTTCTTATAGTTTGTTTTCAAAACCATCTTGGAGGCTTGTTCATGATTTATACAAATCATGAAAAATAAGTATTAAATATTGATCCAGTTTCTATTGGCAATAGATTTTATTTTCATAGGGTCGTTTATCAATTTATTTGTTTCAGCATAAGTCGGGCTGCATTTTTTTCAGCCAGTCTGCGTGTTGGGCCATTTCCAAAAACAGATTCATATTTAGGAATTTCAACAGACACTTTAAACAGGGGCTCGTGGTCAGTGCCAGTTTTTTCAACAAGAGTATAAACAGGTGTTTGTTTATATTTTTTTTGAATCAATTCTTGAAGTGTACTTTTTTCATCAATAGGCAATTCTTTTTCACCCAATAAATAGGGCTCCCATGCCTGTAAAATAAATGCTTTCGCAGCAGCGTAACCCTGGTCTAAAAATAAAGAACCAAGATAAGCTTCACAAGCATCTGATAAAATATGCGATGTCACAAGACCTATTTCTTTTTCACTTGCCTTAAGTTTTTGATCCAATTTTAAGTCAATAAAAACGGCTTTACATGTCTCCTTACGTACAAGGTGTGCAAACTCTTTTGCCAGTTCACCCTCTTTTTTATTAGTATGGGCAGTGTACAATTTTTCAGCAATCACAAGCCCCAGAACGCGATCACCTAAAAATTCTAGTCGTTCAAAAGATGCATCATTTTTTTTACGGCCAGAGCTTGGATGCGTTAATGCTTGTGTCAGCAGTTTTTTGTTCTTGAAAGTTGGAATCATGATTTAGTTCACAAATGTGCCAATACGGCTATAACGAATTGTCCACGGCCATTCCCATACAGCCCACCAACGTGCCTCTTCAATAGACATCCAACGGAATACAGCTTTTCCAATTAAATTTGTATCTGGAATAAAGCCAACTTGACGCGGCTCGCGACTATCGATTGAATTATCACGGTTATCCCCCATGCCAAAAGAATGACCTTCAGGAACGATAAACTCTTCAGTGTTATCATACTGATAATTCGTTGCATCAAAAGGATGCCGTTTATGAATTGGGTGTTCTACGCCATTTGGTAGTGTTTCTATATATTCTTTAACCATCACAACACGCCCATTATGGTCTGTACTCGCGAATTCACGCACATATTTCACAGGTAATGGTTTGCCATTTATATGCAATATGCCACCTTTTACCTGAACACGATCTCCGCCACGCGCAACACAACGTTTTACGTAATCTTTACCTTCATCAAGTGGGTTATTAAAAACAATCACATCACCAACTTTTGGGTCTGTTGCCCAAATGCGGCCTTCAAATGGGATAATTTGTAGTGGGAGAGAATATTTTGTGTACCCATAAGCTGTTTTATTGGCAAATAAAAAGTCACCCACCAAAACGGTTGGAATCATGGATCCCGTTGGCACAATAAAGGGCTGAAATAAAAATGACCTAACGATCATAGCCACAACAAATGCCCAGGCAAGCTCTACAACAAATCGTAAGAACTTTTGGCTTTCATCAATAAAGTCTGCACGCCCTTTTAATAAATAGGCCCACAGATGGTTTTTACAGTCTTGTTTATTACACTTCATATTTTAAACTTTCAAAAAATTAAATAAGATTATGTTCTTTAAATTTTGCTTCTAACGCGCCAGATAGATACAGCTCTTTCACAATGTCACACCCACCCATAAACTCGCCTTTAATATAAAGCTGTGGAATTGTTGGCCAGTTGCTGAAATCTTTAATACCTTGGCGCACAGCTTCATCTTGCAAAACATCAACAGCTTTAAAGGGAACCTGTAAACGTTGAAGCATTTGCAATACAACAGACGAAAAACCACATCGTGCCATCTTTTCGTCACCCTTCATGTATAAGATGACGTTGTTGGACTTAATATCGGCTTCAATTGTTTTTAAAATATCTGACATGCGTTTCCTAATAATTATAATGTATGTGTTTTAAGGGCAAGGGCATGTAATTCTGTCCCCATTTTCCCCTTAAAAGCAGCATATACCATCTGATGCTGTTGCACCATCGATTTTCCATTAAATTGTGAAGCTTTCACAACGGCTTCATAGTGGTCATTATCACCAGCTAAGTCTTTAATTTTTACATCTGCACCAGGTAAGGCGTCTTCTATCATTGTTTGAACTGTATTAATACATAAAGGCATAAGTGTTTTATTAATCTTTCTTTTGTTTTAAATCTTCGGGGCCGCCATTTTTAAGTACTTGAAATCGATCTGCAATGTCTTCATATACATCTTTATCATTCAATGCGCCATGTAATACTTTCTGAGAACCAATATCTGTAAAGTGCATTGTATCCGGAGATAGCTCGTCAATTAAAATTAAGCTGGCATCAGCTTCAAAGAAATCACCAGAAAAATATTGACCAAATTCAAGAGAAAAATAATCAAGCTGCAAGCCAACACTTAAGCATTGGCCGCGCATAAAATCATTCACACGATTTGAAATTTCATAAATATCAGATATTTCTTCTTTTGTGGCAAGACTAAAAGATTCTATATGTTGCTCTGACAAAATAGAACGTGATCCATCATCTAATTTATGTGAAAATTCAATGATAGGTATTTGTAAATGTAAATCTTCTGTTAGATTCATCCGTTTTGAAAAATCTCCACGCGCTACATTATGAATAGTTATTTGAAACGGTAATGGAGACGCTGCTTTTACACGCTGTTCACGCATATTCAAACGATCAACAAAATGATTCTCAATATTGATGTCTGCTAATCGCGTGAAAAATAATTCTGAAATTCGGTTATTGATAATACCTTTTCCAGGAACAAGTGACGTGCTTAGAACAGTGTTTGCAACTTTTTGGTATGGAATATTTTTGCTATTTTGAGACGTTAAACATGTGTCGTTAAAGCATAAAACTAGCGTATCATCATACGTATCATTAAATAATGTTTTTGTTGTCCCATCATACAAATGGGGGCGTTTAACATGTTTTGATTTCAAATTTAAAATCTTATTAGGATCTTGAAAAGCCATAATATGAACCTACTCTAAGTGTATTGAAACCACTTAAGTTACTCTTTAACTTAAGATATCTATTTATAATATAGCCCCATCTTACCTTGTTTACAAGTTTTGTGCACCCTTTGATACCGAACCGATAAAAAATACGACATTTATTAGTAATTTAAGAGGCGACTTAGAGAGTGGATTGTATATTAACCTTCTCTGTAAAAGACTGAGTTCGTATTAAAAAACTAGTAATATGAATTGCAATTTCAAAAAATCCGCTTTTAAAACGACGCATTAGGCCCATTTAACCTGCTATTTTAGCGTCGTACGCATCAGGTAAGGCGCTTGATAACATGCGTATAATACGTTGCGTACTAGATGGTGCGACAGATAAACTTTCTAAAATATCGGGCAAGCTTTTGCTTTCCCAATCTACAATAATTTCAAGCAAAGATGGTGCAGGGCTATGGGGATCAAGTGTTTGTAAAAATTGGCCAATTTCACGCAAGGCGTGATAAGCATCTTTACGCTCTGAAATAGAACGGACGCCATCAGCTTCAAGTTTAGATAGGGAATCTTCAACAGGGCTAGCTTTTTGTGGAGCTAATGCTTCTTGTGTTTGATTATAATCTGTTTCTGCTGGTGCTGTTGTCAAAAGAACTTCTTCATCTGACGCGACTTCATCAAAAAATAAAGGCAACTCACGTTGCTCTAAAGTGGATTTTACAATACGCAAAATATCATCTAAACACGTTTTTACACGTGAAAAACCTGTAGCCTGCTTCCCTAACTTTTTACTAATTATCGCTAAAAGTTCTTGAAGTTCTTCTTGCGCTTTTGTTGTACACACAAACATTTTTTGTAAAAATTTTGCATCACTTGTATTCAGATTTTTTCTAAATACACTTAGCGTAATTTCGCCTTTTGCCGACACTGCATCTAACGCTTTTTGATAATCTGGCGCACGCTTTGCGATTGTTTCTGTATTAAGTGCAGCCAACCAGTCGGCAAGAGTTAATACAGCATGTTCTTGTGCCATGGGCTGATACGTTAAAGATACTGTCATTAACCTATTCGCGAATTGTTCATTCATCCATTCAAACAATCGAATACGTGCTTCATAACCATCTTCATCTTCTTGGGGGTAAATATTACTCCAGTAAGTAGAAACCATTTCTTTACAAAGGGCTAGCCCTCGCCCAAACCCCTCAACAGAATCTAAAGATATCCAAGCATCGGTTAACCACGAAGCGATTTGAATATCCTTTGTTCTAAATTCTAGCGCTTCAGCACAAAGGGCTTCAACAGTTACAAAATCAGCTTTTTTCAGGTCGTGCTGCCAAATACCTTGAGAAAGTGTTTCATCTTCCGCTTTTCTAGCCTCACGAATTTCGTCATATAAAGGGTCGTAGCGTAAGTATTCGCCAACGCCACTGTTTTCTGGCAAAGGTGCTAATAGATTTTCATCAATAATCGTAACGCGTTTTTTAATAATTCTCATATTTCTGTCTTTCTATCACATTAAAAACCAAACGCACCTTTAATTGAGCTCATTATACCGCCCTCTTCTTTAGGTTTTTCAGTACCAGCTGCTGGAGAACCAGCTGCAGGCGCAGCAGCTGCTTTCGTATCGCCACCACTACCTGTTAAGCTGCTTAAGAGACCGGCTACACTTCCTTCAAATTTTTCACCATCTTTTGAAGCAGCGCCACTAGGGTTTAATTTATTTAGCTGGTCCATGACGGCACCAGATTCTTTTTTCTCCTCTGGGGCTTTCTTTTCACCATCTTCATCAACATTGTCATCATTTTCTTCTGGTGTAATTTCAACGTCATCTTTTGGCGTTTGTGGGGCAGCTGTACTATACTCCATCGCGTCTAATTCAGGAATTGCTGGTGATGCGACTTGATCGACTGCCTTTTTCTTATAAGCAACAGGTTCCACTGCACCATCAGCAATGGCCGATTGATTTGCATAGCTTTTAACTTCTGCTGTTAGTTGTGGGGCTTCTAATGGAAACTCTGGGAAAGCAACTGTTTTACCCACACCTTTAGCTGTGGTTGGCGGGGTCATAACCGTTAAAGCGTTATATACTTTTACAGGATCTGCTGATGTTGGCACATCAAACCCCATCACATAAGCACCACCACTGCCTGCACTTAGACTTTTGGCATTTAACTCACGAATTGCTTTAATCAAAGACCAGCCAGAATTATACACAAAGGTTGCTGTCGTTCCACGCACCCGATAACTTTTGTTAGAAGCATCTTGTACTGGCTTAAAGTCACGACCAGCTGGGAATTTGAATCCAAATTCAACAGGTGTTCCGTGACGCCAGCGGATGACTGCATTTTTATCTGTCCAGCTAACTGTTGATTGTCCTATACGCAAATATGTATCGGATATTTTATCAAGGTTTTTACTGCGGTCACGGTTAGACTTAAACTTTGGCGCAATATCTAGAACAATTGTTCCAGCGGCACCTGTAACATAAGGTTCAATGAAGTCGCGAATTTGCTTCATATCTTGTAAAAAGGATACAGCATTTTCTGCCGGTGCACCAAGTTGATAGATTTGGTCTAATATCTTATCTGGGGAACCGCCAAATTCATCATATTTTGTAAAAAATTCATGCAAAGCTTGTGGGTCAACTTCTTTTTGACTACTATCTTGTGAATCGGGCACAAATGGGAAACGTCCCTTAATTTTATCATTAAAGATACCAACAAGTGTCTCGTAATTTTTAATACCTGTTTGGCGCTTCAGAACTTCAGCACGGCCAAGAAAGCCCTTTTTAAGAATGCGCATACGTTCCTTAAAGAAGTCTCCTGATTGTTGTTTTACTTCAGATAAATTAATTTTTTCAGGTACATTAAAGGCTGTCAAACCATTCATTGTTTTTAGAATAAATTCCTCTAGTTGAGAGAACGAGCTATCAGCTTGTTTCGCCTCCCCTGCCCTAAATTGTTCTGAAATACGGCGCCATTTTGTAAGAATACTTTTATCCCCAGGTGCATCCAACATAACTTGCGATCCAAGGAACGAAACAATCGGTTCTGCGTAACCAACAAGCCTTGCCATTTGTGCGCGCTGAACCTCCATATAGCTTTCAAGATCAGCTTGATCGCGCACAGCAAAACCACTATATGCGGCATTTAATTTTCCGTCCCACCAATTGAATTTTTGATCACGCACACCGTAAGGCGACATGCTGCCCTGTAATTTTTCAACCTGTGTTAGCAACCAGAAATAACTATTACCCAATAAACCGCGCAGTTCTGTAAAGCTAAAGCCAACAGTCCCTTGGTTCATAAGTTCTAATAGTTTTAAGAATTTAGGGCCAACATTTTTAACATCAACAATCA
>CAZTIE010000043.1:1006-10655 GCA_964613645.1 uncultured Verrucomicrobiales bacterium | reverse complement strand
CGACCTGTTTAGTAAATTTACTTAATATCTCATTTTATTAGCATTTGGCTATATATTCCCTGTCTGATGGGCCTCCGTAAATTCCCACAAAATTCATGCCTCCGCCTCCTCCACCACAAAGCTGCAATCTCCCCTAGTCCTTAAAATCCTTAACAAAGGATTAACAAGAATCACGGCGCATAAATGATTTACTCACTTTACGCAAAACATGTATACTTAGCTTGAATTCAAAGCTCTATGCATACCTGTCATAGATCGAGGGCATTATTCCAACATGGCTGTTGGTATGACTGCCGCCAAGGAATCACAAATAATTCCTCCTCCACCAAATCAGTGGCCCTCTCTATACAGAATATCGCATAAAGATTAAAAAAAAGTTAAGATAAACAAGTAATATTCTAACGCCTACAGTGAACACAGTTCTTCAGTAAGAATATCCCAAAGCTTTTTTGTGTTACAACGTGTGGAAATCCAGGTATCATCATTTAGCTGAAAGTGATGTGCACCACTTATAGGGCTAGATACCCAAATTTGCTGGGTGACACCATGATAGTTAATTTGGTAGGTACCATTTGGCTGCCGTAAAACAAGCTCTTGGCCATTGATATCCACATCGTCAAAATCGTTTTCTTCGCACCAATCAAAAATTTTATTAATTTCACGCTCAGCACACTTAGAAATATTCATACATTACCTAAAAATTTGGTGGAGCCAAGGGGAATCGAACCCCTGACCTCTACAATGCCATCGTAGCGCTCTACCAACTGAGCTATGACCCCTGATTATTTAACTTTATCAAAGGTTAATAAGTATAATCAATGCTCTTTTGAAAGAAGTATTATATTAGTGGTGCCAAAACTTCTAGCGTTTCTTGTTCTTTAGGGGTTGATAATGCTTTTACAAGTGTTTTCATATGAGCCATTTCATGTACCATTTTCGCTTTTTTATACCTAGCTGCCGCCAGTTCAAAAAATCTTATACGGTGCGCAGTCACTATTGAAAAACCACCTGCATTTCTAAGGGCTTTTGCAGATTCTGCGAATTTTTCTAATGCCTCATACTTTTGGGCTATTTCATAGTATAAACCTTGCAATATTTCACGATCGTGTGAATCAATTTCCTTTGCCGAACGTTTCAAATCTAAAAACTTTTTTTGGGCTGCGTCTCTCATTTTATTAGCAATTTTAACAGGTTCTGCCATGTCGCGCGTAGACATGATTAGAGTTTCCATTTGCGCAACCAAACGATCTAATTTTAAATCTTTATATATAGTGTGCGCTACTAAAAATAACTGTACCGCTTTTTCATAATCTAATGCATCTTTATAATAATACCCAGCCTTTACTAACGCTTCAGCAGATTTTCGCACATCTTTTGTATAAAGTTCATAGGTACTAGCAATTTGCTCTAACGTAACGGCAGCGTTTTCATACTTTTTGGCTCTTGCATATATTTCTGCAATAATCCACTTGAGGTCGATAGCTTTTTGATAAGCTGTCGCTTCTAAATATGCATCGCTTGATTGTTTATAAAATTCAAGCGCTTCTTTATAATCTTTCTGTGATTCATAAAGCTTTGCTACTTTTTCAAACACTTTTGCTGCTTCTATATTCTTACCATTATCTAAATAAAGTCTCCCAGCATTCTTATAGCCCTGAATAGCATTGGAAAAATCTTCTAGTGAATCAAAGTAATAGGCACTTTTTGCAAAAGCACGTGCTGCTTTAAAACCTTCATTTAAGTTATAATATATGGTTGCTGCTTCCCACTGTGTCTTTGCAGCCTCTTCCAAACGGTTAGAGTCATACATTAAAATAGAAGCTGCTGATAAATTATCAGCGGCTTCTTTACTATCAGGAACAGCCGCTTTAGCATCTTTCAATAATCTTTTTATCTGTAAATCATTAGGATCTATCGGCTTTAGGTGAAAATTTTGTGCAGTTCTAGATGCCTGCGCAGGTACAGAATTAAGGTCATCACCAGCTAAATATTTAGCTGCACGTCCTTTAATAGGTTTTGGAGCTTCTACAGTATGTGCGTCTGTGGATAAACTACCAAAATGTTCATCCGGAGGAATACGATATCGTTCTTCTTTTGCCTGTTTAACAGCTCTGGCGCCACTACCCTGTGCTAATAAGGTGCTGGAAACAAGACCAATTATGCTTAAAAATTTAATATAATTCAACGACATCTGATTCTACCTAATCATTACATAACTAAATATCAGTTTAATCGCTTATTATTAACAAAGCGTTAATTTTAAGTTTTTAATATACACGTTCTTTAGGTTGTATGTATTCAACATCATCTGTTAATGTTTTTGCCATCACAGGACGATAAAAAATCTTGACAGACCCATCTTTATTTAAAACTGCTAGAGTATGTGTCATCCATTTTTTATCGTCACGGTCTTTAAAATCATCCCGTGAATGCGCCCCCCTGCTTTCTTCGCGATTTAAGGCCGAATGCAGCGTCACAACAGATTGTTGAATAAGATTTTCAAGTTCTAAGGCCTCTATTAAATCGGTATTCCAAATTAATGACTGATCATATATTTTTATATCTTCAAAGGCTTTCACAACATCTTTTAATTTATCAACACCGACTTGCATTACATCCTCAGTTCTAAAGACAGAACAGTGGGTTTGCATTGTATTTTGCAACGTTGCGCGAACCTCACTGGTTTTAAGGGATCCTTTATTGTGTTTTACTTTAAACAGGCGCTCAAACCCTTTTAAAGAATTTTCATAAGGTCTGTCAGCTGCATGTTCTGTATTCGGTTCAATTAACTCACACGTGCGCATAGCGGCAGCTCTGCCAAATACCACAATATCTAATAAAGAATTTGTGCCCAGCCTGTTGGCTCCGTGAACAGAGACACAAGCCCCCTCTCCTATTGCCATTAAGCCTTCCACAATTGTTTTCTTTTTATCTTTAATAACTTCTCCATGATAATTTGTCGGGATGCCACCCATATTATAATGAACCGTTGGAATAACAGGAATTGGGTCTTTCGTCGTATCAACTCCTGAAAAAATTCTGGCCGTTTCTGATATGCCTGGCAGGCGTTTTGCTATTACTTTTGGATCTAAATGTTCCAGATGAAGAAGTGCATGATCTTTTTTTTCACCAACACCGCGACCCTCCATTACTTCAACCGTTATAGCGCGGGATACAACATCGCGTGATGCTAGATCTTTTGCATTGGGCGCATATTTTTCCATAAATTTTTCACCCTTACTGTTTGTAAGGTAACCACCTTCACCGCGGGCAGCTTCAGACATCAAGCATCCTGAACCGTAAATTCCTGTGGGGTGAAACTGAATAAATTCCATATCAGACAAAGGCAAACCTGCACGCAAAACCATAGCGTTTCCATCCCCTGTACACGTATGAGCAGACGTACATGATAAAAATGCACGCCCATAACCACCTGTAGCTAAAATAGTTTGGTGCCCCCAAAAGCGGTGCAAACTTCCATCTTCCATACATAGGGCAGTCACACCACGACAAGCTCCCTTGTCATCCATAATTAAATCAAGCACAAAATACTCTACATAAAATTCTGCTTTATGTTTTAAACATTGCTGATAAAGTGTGTGCAAAATTGCATGCCCCGTTCTATCAGCTGCAGCACAGGCACGTTTTGCAATAGATTCGCCATGTTTAATGGTGTGTCCACCAAAGGCACGTTGATAAATTTCGCCTTTATCATTGCGTGAAAAAGGAACGCCGTAATGCTCTAGCTCTATCACGGCATCTTTTGCATGCTTACACATATACTCAATTGCATCTTGGTCGCCAAGCCAATCTCCACCTTTAACGGTGTCATAAAAATGATAGCGCCAATCATCGCCGTCCGTCATATTACCTAGTGCTGCACTAATACCCCCTTGTGCCGCAACCGTGTGACTGCGGGTTGGAAATACTTTTGTAATACAAGCCGTCTTTAATTTTTTTGCGCACATGCCAAGTGTGGCACGCAAGCCCGCACCACCTGCCCCGATAACTAAAACATCATATTCATGATCAATAATTGTCTTATCATTATAAGAATTTGTCATGAGCAACGCCCCCCGCTTGCAATAATTTGTACAATGCACACAAAACCAAACACAACGGCTACCAGACCAAATGCATTAAGTGTTTGAATTATAATTTGACGCATTTTCGAATGAAGAACATAATCTTCGACAACCATCGTAAGACCTAAAACAAAATGGTACACACCTGATAAGACTAGCAGCATAAGCCCAGTTGCAGGTGATGGTTTTGAAAAATATGATAAAACATCAAAATGATAGTTTGGCATACAAATTAATGTAAAAAATAACCATGGCACCAAAAATAATAGGAGAATTGCGGATATTCGTTGATGACGCCAATGCGTTACTGGTTTCATAATGATATAACCCACAAAAAGCATGATACAATAGTTGCCACAAGGACAACACCCCACCCTGTGTAATAAACAGCCTTAACATCAAGGAAAAAGCCTAAATCCCACATAATGTGACGGATGCCATTAATAAGGTGAAATGTTGTAGCAAAAATTAAAGCCAGCTTTAAAAAAGTACCGAAGGATGACACCATAAACATCATTAAGCTGGTATATGCTTCTCCACCTTGCGACAGTGCATACAGCCACCATAACAATAACAATAAACCCACGATCAAACTAACACCAGAAATTCGATGCATTATAGATAGAACTGATGTTAACTGTGGTTTATAAATTTGCAGATGCGGAGAGAGTGGTTTCTCAAACATAAACAGTAACTCCTTTAAAAAGGTTCTCCCTCTTTTAATAATAAAGAGGGAGTGGACAATTTATTGACCTAAACTTTCCTTAATTTTAGCGCGTTCTTCTGAAGACGTATTTTCCATTGCTTCAACGGTGCTCACTAAAGAATCAGCATCCATAATGCTTAATGGAACAACAATTGTTCCACCCTTTTTATCTTTAACCAATGCAAAGCTTACAGGCACCTGAGTCAAACCAATTTTTTCCATAACATTTGCATTTTTATCATAAAAACTTAAATCACTGTAATCTAAATCTTGAAGGTCGATTTTAAATTCTTTAACTTTTTTAAGCAATGCGTCTTTTGAAGGTTTGCCATCAGAATATACGCCTAGTAAATTTAAGAATTTTGTCGCATCTTTCTTATAAGCTGCATTTAAAATCAAACCATATTCGCGTGTTAAATCGCCTTGAAATAAAGGTACTGAATAAACGATGAATTTAACATTTGCATTCTTTTGCCTAATTTCACGCATCATTTTTAAATGCGTTTGGCAGTGGGGGCACAAAAAGTCAATAATCATAAGAACAGAAACGTCAGCGTCTTCTGCACCACCAAAATGGATGCCACGTTCCTTTATAGCAGAAAGATTTTCTTGTACACCCTTAGCCCAACCCACTTTTTGTTCAGCATGCTTGTTTTGCACACCCTCTTGTAAGATTTTAGCAACAATTTCAGGATATTTAGCAATCGTTGCTAAAATTTCTTGTTCCTTTTTGGAAGGGCCATCATTTTTATTTTTTTCTTTTCCACCCATCTTATAAATCTTAGGCATTTTAACCTGATTTTTTTTCTGTTTAGATTGCTTTATAGCAATAACCTGATCTAAAGGGGATGATTGTGCTGATAAGCTGGTCACTAGGGCCGCTATGCTGACTGCTATTATTTGTTTTTTCATTATGTGAAGTAACTCTATAAATTGTGAACTATCTTAACTTTAACAAATTCCAGAACACCTGGAAAGATATGTTAAATAAAATTTGATCTTTATGAATTTTAGGTATATAATGAAATTATCCTGAATAAAATATTTCACTATACTAAAAATATGTGATATCTTCCAAGCGGGATACCCCCATAATTTTCAAGTTCAATTGGAAGTTATTTACATAAACACTTAAGAAAGAGATTTTTAATGACTCAAGGCACCGTAAAATGGTTTAATTCAACAAAAGGCTACGGCTTTATCACTCCTGAGAATGGTAGTTCAGACGTATTCGTTCACATTAGTGCAGTTGAAAAAGCAGGTTTAATGAACTTGCAAGATGGCCAAAAATTATCTTACGAACTTGCATCAAACAAGGGCAAAGAATCAGCGGTAAACTTACAAATTGCTGACTAATTTAATAAGCAAATACTAAATAGTATTTGCATTTTCGGACTTCACATCTTATATAAAAGATGGGAAGTTTTTATTTGCTCTTCGAAAGGATTCATGATGCAAAATTTTAATGACGCTGATTTGCCGCAAACACTAGTGGATAGACTATCAGCAATTGGCTTTACAACACCAACGCCAATACAACAAAAAGCCATTCCAGAGGCTTTAAAGGGTGCTGATATTTTAGGTTCTGCGCAAACTGGTACAGGGAAAACAGGTGCATTCGGCATCCCCCTAACGTCATTTTTAATGCAAAATGAATCAAGTAATGCATTAATTTTACTACCGACGCGTGAACTTGCTATGCAGGTTGAAAAAGCACTTCAATCATTTATGGGGCGCAACAAAATTTCAACAGCACTTCTAATTGGTGGCGATAGCATGCCAAAGCAGCTGTCGCAATTACGCAAATCTCCACGGCTTATCATAGGAACACCTGGACGTATTAATGACCATTTAGAACGCAAGACATTAACATTTAAAAATACGCATTTTCTTGTATTGGATGAAATGGATCGCATGCTAGATATGGGCTTTGATGTTCAACTGGAAGCAATTGCTAAGTTCCTACCAGAAAAACGGCAAACATTAATGTTTACAGCAACGATGCCTAAAAAAATGGAAAAACTTGCAGCACGTTACTTAAATAATCCTGTTCGTATTTCTGTTGGTGATAACCAAACACCTGCAATCAATATTAAACAAGAAAGTGTGCGCTTACGTGAAGATGAAAAGTATGCTCGTTTTATTAAAGAAATTGAAGAACGTACAGGCTCCATTATTACTTTCGTGAAAACAAAACATGGTGCAGATCGCATGGCTGTGAAGCTAAGAACTGCTGGTCATACTGTTGAAGCACTTCACGGGGATCTTAGACAGTCAAAACGTACGCGCGTTATTGAGAATTTTAGACGTGAAAAATGTCGCATCCTCATTGCAACTGACGTTGCAGCACGTGGATTAGACATTCCGCACATTGAACATGTTATCAATTATGACTTGCCGCAGTGTCCTGAAGATTATATCCACCGTATTGGTAGAACTGCCCGTGCGGGTGCGACAGGTTCTGCGCTAAGCTTTTTAAGCCCGGCAGATTCTGGAAAATGGCATGCTATTCAAAAGCTGATCGACCCCGAGTATAAAGGTGCTCCTTCACCAAATAAAAATAGTAGCAGACGACCTTCTGGTCGCCCAGGCAAAAGACCAACAAACAAAAGTAGTACTTTTAAAGGCAAGACCGCTAATCCTAAGACTGCAAACACAAAATCAAGAAAACCATTCGCAAAAAAAATTGCGTCTCGCTAACTAATTAAAAGAAGGGCATGCATAGTGCCCTTCTTTACTACCTCATATTTTTTTGAATATGTCGTATCTGGATAAGATCATCTAGTAAAATTTGCTCATTTTTTTCTCTTTCTTCCTGTTGTTCTCTCTTTGATTTTGTGTGTATAGATTCGTATGCTTTTTGGTTACGTACATAGTCCATAAGTTCTTCATTTATTTTGATCCACTGAGTATCTAAAACATTTTTTTCTTTCATGATTTTCTTTTTTTTAGCATTCATATTTTCTATGAAAAGCGCTAAATCATGATGACAAAATTCGCCTGAAGCGATAAATTTATATTCCTTTTTAATGCTCTCATCTATATCACGTATCTGCTCGTTTAACGTATTCAGTTTTCCTGTGATTTCAGAAATTTCTTGCTGTACCCCTTGTATTTTAGAATCTTCAACTTTAATTAGAGTCTCGAGTGATTTTAACAATCGTTTTTTATCTTGTGACATCACTAAAATTTACAATACGTTATACTACCAGTATAAGAACATTGTGTAATATTACACAACAAGACCATTTAGCAGTTCTATAGAGTATGTAGAAAGTTTGTGATAAACTTTAGGAAAATACTACTTATTTAGGCACCATGAAAAATACAACAGAGAAAAAAGACACTATAAAATTGGTTGGGCTTTCAGCGCGCACAAATAACATGAACGAAATGAATCCTTTAACTGGAAAAATTGGCCCTTTGGTGCAAAGATTTTTTTTAAAGGGGCTTAGTAAACAAATCGCCAACATTAAGAACCCAGGCACAACCTATTCTGTTTATACAGATTACGAAAGCGACCACACTGGTAAGTATACATATTTTATAGGTTCAGAAGTAACAGAATTTTCAGAGACTCTGCAAATTGAAGGCACATCAGACAAAGTAGAATTTAAAACGCTTAAGATCCCCAAACAAACCTATACAAAATTTACAACAGAGCCTGGCCCACTACCCCAATCAGTCATAGCTGCTTGGCAAAAAATTTGGTTTATGAATAAAGATCAAATTGGCGGAAAAAGAAACTATATAGCTGACTTTGAAGTTTTTGATGAACGTGCTCAAAATCCTATGAATGCAGTCCTTGATATTTATGTAGGCATTGAAGGTAAGTAATTTCCACAAATCGGAAACTGCCTACATGATTAGAAATATAGAACCGGATAGTTATTATAATAAAAGTGGTGCACATGGAAGTACACCACTTTTATTATACGTCGAACAATGCAGGAAGGAAGCTCTCTATTTCCCTACCTGGTCATACAACTGATTTATAAAGACAATAAGAGCGTTATTCGTTGTCAATATATCCGCTATAGTCTCAAACCCTGAGGAACCTGTTATTATCTTTTTATTTAGATAATCAGGATGCTTTGTCACAAACTCTTCTAAACTTCTTGCAAATTTACCAAAAGTAATATTGTAAGATCCATGAACGACGGAACCTTCTCCTACTTTTTGATAGTAAGGAGTTGTTGTAATATCCCGAACAAAATGAATCTTATGAAATAAAGGAGATACTTCAAGTGCAGATGCGGTTTTTTCATCTAGATCCACCGTCTGTGGAGGTGCCAAGACTCCTCGTGAGTATGGGGCGCCAGAAAAAATTTTTAAATGTTCTGATATATACGTATCTAAATCTTCTAGCGACAGCTTGTCAATTTCCCCCTCTGTCAGCGGATGTAAGAACATATCTTTATCATGATCGAACACACTGTATTTCGGGACAGAATCCGATGATACAGACTCATCTAATAACATACCTCTATCATGATCCAACTCACTGTCTTTCGAGACAGGAGCAGAACCGATATTAAGTTTATCTTCCAAAACGGCCACTCTCCTCTCTAAATCGTCCAGTCTAGAATCTCCAGCCCCATAGACAGAGCATACAGACAATGTCCCAAGTAATAAATAGGCATTTATTTTATTTTTTTTCATAGTCAGTTCCTCATTTTTAGTGTTAATTGGTTGTATTATCTTCATTATGACATGAAATTGTTAACACAAAGTTAATTACGCATATTAAATCTATCAAATGGCACTAAAAAATTAAATTACGTTTTTTATTGCACTTTCTGCGCTGCTTGGCAAAAAATTTGGTTTATGAATAAAGATCAAATTGGCGGAAAAAGAA
>CAZTIE010000043.1:0-906 GCA_964613645.1 uncultured Verrucomicrobiales bacterium | reverse complement strand
TTGAAGTTTTTGATGAACGTGCTCAAAATCCTATGAATGCAGTCCTTGATATTTACATCGGTATAAAAATGCCGTTGCAAGGGTGAACAATAAAACAAAAGAAAGGGCTTCAGATTATAAACCTAGAGCCCAAAAGATTAGTTACAAAAACACGGTATTTCGTAATTGATTTAGTTATGCTTAAAAATTTGATAGAGAGAGGTGAGATACTGCTTGATTTGCATCTCTCAAAATAACATTTAAGCTCATTATCTCAGTCTCACTTCCCATAACGCTTTTCACAGAACCTTTTATGCCGTCCAAAGTACCGTTATAAGGTTTGGTTACAGAGTGTCCAGCAGCGTGAACTATTGCTTCACCGGTAGCAGAAAGTGAAACTGAACTTACTGGGACTTCATCTCCAGATGTATACATTGCATTTAATGCTGCAGTCATTGGTTCTGCAGAATCAACGACTAAAAGAGAACCAAAATTAAAAATAACCGACCATGATGGATTGGCAGAAGTTGCAATTTTAACGGAGGAAACAGCTGAACCTACTGGGGGGGTTTGCAATTCCAGGGCTCCAGAAACACCAATACTCAACATAAGTGGTATTGATTGATAATTAGTGTCATTAGTATGTGACCAAAAAAATGGAACTGGTAGACTATCATTCTGACCTGTTTTTAACAGCATGCTCACATTAAGAGTTGGATTAGCACCGTAAGCATCTAGATTACAATTTAATTGAATAGGGAAAAAAGGAGTTTCTAAGTTTGCTTGGAGTGGCACGCTTGATTCAGCGGGCATATTACCGCTCAAATCAACCGACATCATCCCTTCACCCTTAAAAATAAGAGCTGCTTCTCCGTAAGCGTCCAAGGAACCCCATGGTAACCCCGCAAAGTCCCGCAAATACTAGAC
>CAZTIE010000042.1:0-10923 GCA_964613645.1 uncultured Verrucomicrobiales bacterium | reverse complement strand
CGAATGCAGGCATCATCAGAAAACATAAGATACACAAATAAGTGGTCCGCATGTTCATCAATATGTGCTGTTAAAAAAGATAAAATACGTGAACGGTCGCTTTGATCGATATTTTTTTCATGTATTGCTTCTACACCTTTAAACATAAAACCTGCGTGCACACGGTAATATACCGAATCATCTTCGTTCTCTTCCGGTACTTCCCAACAAAAACGATTGGTTAAAATGGATAAAGTTTTATTTTCTTTGTCATGAGCAATAGAGACAACAGGCATTAAAGAATCTTGAAGTAAAGATAAAATAATATCTAAATCTTGTACATCTTTAGCAATTAAGCGTATAGGTTGGTATTGCTGTTCTTTTTCAGCTGTGTTGTTTGCGTTACTCATGCTACATTAATCCTTTCAATTTGGGCGCCACAGGGAATTAATTTATGTTCAATATTTTCATAACCGCGATCAAGATGATAGACCCTGTTCAAAGTTGTTTCACCTTTTGCCGCCAGTGCTGCCATTACAAGCGATACCGATGCCCGAAGATCAGTTGCCATAACAGGCGCACCGCTTAATTGTTTAACGCCGCGCACCATTGCAGATGATCCATGCACCGTAATATTGGCCCCCATACGACAAAGTTCAGGAACATGCATGAAGCGATTTTCAAAAATAGTTTCTGTAATCATCGATGCACCATCACAAAGCGACATTAAAGCCATCGTTTGTGCCTGTAAATCTGTTGGAAACCCTGGGTACGGTTCCGTCATGATATCAATACCGTTTATTTTTCCTGTTGATGTTGCCCTAAATCCATTCTCTTCTTCTTTTAATTCTATACCGGCATTGGTTAATAATTGTGTAACGCCAGGAATTAAATTTAAGTTTGTGTTGGTAATTTTTAGATCACCCTTTGTGATGCCGGCCAACATTGCAAAAGTACCGGTTTCAATACGATCTGGCAAAATTGTATGTGTTGCGCCACCTAAAGCCTGAACACCGGTAATACGAATTGTATCCGTACCAGCACCTGTAATTTTAGCGCCCATTGCAATTAAACAATTTGCCAAATCAACAATTTCTGGCTCTCGTGCAGCATTAATTAATGTGGTATCTCCCTTTGCAAGGGTTGCAGCCATCATTAAATTTTCAGTTCCCGTTACCGTTACAACTGGCATCGTAAACGTATTACCAACTAAGCCTTTCGGGGCTTTTGCAATAATATAACCTTGATCAATTTTAATGTCGCATCCAAGGGCTTTCAGTCCCTCTAGGTGAATATCAACAGGACGTGTTCCAATAGCACAACCACCCGGAAGGGATACTTTAGCTTCTCCAAATCTTGCTACCAACGGTCCTAAAACCAGTATAGAGGCACGCATTTTACGAACCAAATCATAGGGTGCAACAAGCGTCTTAATATTCGTCGCTTTTAGTTCAAGTGTATTTTTATCAAAATTCTCAGCTGACACACCAAATTGTTCTAATAAATTTACTAATGTAAAAATATCAGATAATCGCGGTGTGTTTTCAAAAACCATTTTTTCATCGGTTAACAAACAGGTTGTTAACAAAGGAAGTGCTGCATTTTTAGCACCAGAAATTTTGACTTCACCCTTTAGCTGGACGCCACCTTGTATTTTTAAGACGCTTAGCATTTAGGATTCTTTCACAAGATGTATACATGTTAATGGACGTTTTTCAAAAGTACGGCGCATATATTGGCGAAGGGCAGATTCAACAGTTTTATGACAGTCACTTTTTGAAGAATGGCAGGAGCGTACTTGTGATCTGATAATTGGCTCTAGCTCTGAGATAATTTCAGCATGTTCATTCTTATCATCAATAATACCCATGATATTAACAATTGGAGGGCGTGTTAGATCACCATTTTTATTGTAGAAAATAGTGGCAAAAACACTTCCGTTGGTCCCCAAACGTTCACGGTCTCGGACTACATTAGAATCCATTGCAACAAGGCCATTACCATCAACACCTAAGCGACCCGTTTCAACTTGGTCAACCAAGCCAACATTGCCAGGTGTTAAGTTAATCACTAAGCCATTTTCAGGGATGTAAGTGATTTTAATACCGCATTTTTTACCCCAATCAGCTTGTTCTTTCATATGGCGATATTCACCATGCGTTGGAATAAGGGCAAGGGGGCGAATCCATTCATACATCTGTTTTAATTCTTGCTTTGCTGGATGCCCAGATACATGGATATCATCATTTGATGCCACCACAAGACGACAGCCCATTTTCAGTAAACGGTTGTGCAGTGCACCAATTGACTTTTCATTACCAGGAATAACACGAGAAGAGAATACAATTAAATCGTTGGCATCAAGCTGTACGCCTGGGTGGCGTTTGTATGATATGCGCGACAGTGCGGCACGTTCTTCACCTTGGGAGCCTGTCATAATAAACATGACTTTATCACGTGGCAAATCCATCGCGACACGCTCATCAATCGTATTTGGCAAATCTTTTAAGTAACCTGTTTCTTTAGCGGCAGCGACCATGTTAAGCATAGATCTTCCCACTAAACAAACGCGCCTTCCAACTTTTTCTGCAATCTTACAAGCGGTATAAATACGTGCAACGTTCGATGCAAAACAGCCAATCACAACACGATTTTGTGATTCAGATTCTACAACCTTTAATAAATTATTATAAACGTCTTCTTCTGAACCGGACGATCCTTCATTAAAAGCGTTAGTTGAATCACAGACAAGGGCCATAATTTCGCCATCACCTAATTTTTTCAAACGTTTTTCACATGTGGATTGCCCAAGCATAGGGGACGGATCAATTTTCCAGTCACCAGAGTGCATCACTGTACCAAGTGGCGTTGTAATAGCCAGTGCATTGGGTTCTAAAGTAGAGTGTGTTAAATGAATAAATTCTAAATCAAATGGGCTGAGAGAGAATGTTTTATTCAATTGAATAATGTGAATCGGAACATCTTTACCCCATGGTTTTTCAGCCAATTTACGCTTAATAATTTCGGCCGTAAAAGGTGTTGCATATATAGGGCATTCTAAATAAGGCCATAAATGTGGAATCGCCCCAATATGGTCTTCATGGGCATGTGTTACAACAAGGCCAACGAGATGTTCTTTATGATCTTCAATAAAAGATGGATCAGGTGTGATCACATCAATACCGTATTTGTCGTTAAAGTTGATACCCATATCAACCATCAACCACTTGCCGTCATGGCCGTATAGGTTTAAATTCATGCCAATTTCGCCAGATCCACCTAGTGGTAAAAACCACATATCTTGCTTTGTTGGTATTAAATAAGTCATTGTTTTCCTTTTTTTATATTCATCATCAAGTATATCACTGATTAATGCTTTTGCACGAAGAATATTAATAATACGCTAGTCAATAAAAAGTTGTATACTTGTTTGCTTTTGTGACATACTGATTAGGTAAGAATAACTATAATTTGGGATTTATGATGAAAAAGTTTTTAATATTATCAGGTATAGCGTCAATAGTATGCGCAACAGAGGTGGTACCAGCCGGTGCCGTAAAGTGTAAGGGAGATCGATACCGTTTTGAGCCTTATGCACCAAAAGTTATAGAGGAAAAGGCGTACGCAACAGTTACCCCTATGTCTCCCACTGCTTTATCTGGCGCAGGGGCTATTCCTGATGGTCCACCAACCACTATGCATGTTGCAATGCCAGCACCGGGAGAAACTTTATTCAATCGCTTACAAGAGGCCCCTGATGCGGTCCAGATGCCACCAGTTTCTGCAGAATTTTTAGGCAACCACCCTCTGTTTTTAACTCTTGTTCAAGGTATAGATCCAGGAAGAATATTAATTAATGAGATCGAAGATCTTTCAGTGTTTAGGTTAACGTCTGAAATGGCCAAAGTGCCAAATGTTCTATATAATTACACAACATACATACTGCCAAAACTACAATACTTTGTGACACAACATATTCTCAACACACTAATTCAGAATAAGCAAATTCAAATTTATCAGGTTTTAGCAGATTTTTACATCTTGGCGGACAATAAAGTTAACGCTATTTTTATGATGACGAGAATAGCGAATATCTATGGCCTACAGCAAAAAAATGTAGAAGCATTTCAACAATTAGTTAATGTAATGGAATATATACAAAACAACACGTCAGCAGAAGATGAGCAGGTTCAATATAAACTTGGCCAAATTTTTCTTAAGATGACAAAACATTACTACTATATGGATCAGGAGACACAAGCACAGTACAAGACAAGATTCGCTGAATATAAAGATTTGTATGCACAATACAGTGTTAACAGGAAGTTTCGCTCACGACATAAAAAATGGTTAAGTGAATTTATGTAGTTAGATGGGATAGGGTTAACACCCCGTGTTTGTAAAATATTAAGGTTTGATTGCTAAACTATAAGTAAACCTTAATAATGACGCCTTTACGTGCAACAAGATCACCTTATTTTTTTACGCATATTACGATCCCCCAAAATTGGGGTTCGTACATTCTATAAGCTAATGGATTTATGTCAAGGTGATGCTTACCAGTGTTTAGATTTACTGGCTGACAAAAATATTCCGGTTGTTGATGAAAGCATTGTTTTAAGCGAGCTTACAAAATTACATAAAATTAAAGGCTCTGTTCTTTTTTATAAAGATGACATATACCCGCACCCTTTAAAAAATATACAAGATGCGCCACCGTTTTTAATGATGCTTGGTGATCAAAACCTTTTGAAAAAACAATCCATCGCTATTATAGGCGCCAGAAACGCCTCCATGGCTGGTAAGCGGTTTGTTGAAAAAATATCACATAATTTAAGTTTCGCACACTATAATATCGTATCTGGCCTTGCGCGCGGTATTGATGGTGCAGCCCATAAAGGTGCCTTAGATAACGGTACACTTGCGGTTCTTGCTGGTGGCATAGACCAAGTTTACCCTAGTGAACATCAAAAACTATATGAAGAAATTGCTGAAAAAGGTGTTGTTTTATCAGAAATGCCTATGGGCTTGCCGCCAACGGCAGGGTTGTTCCCCAGGCGCAATCGCATTGTATCAGGTTTATCAAAAGCAATTATTATTAGTGAGGCAGCATTAAAGTCAGGATCTATGATTACTGCTGAGTATGCGTTGGAACAAGGGCGGGAGGTTTTTGTCATCCCTGGGCACCCGTCCGATCCACGGTCCGCTGGTGGCCATAAACTTATTCAAGACGGTGCATACTTATTGCACACTGCAGACGATGTGCTAAAAGTCTTGAGCACGGTTCAAGATAAACCTGCCGTTAAAGAGGCTGTAACGATGGCCCTGAATGAAACACAAAAACAAATTGAACATGACTGCGGTATTATACTACGTGAAAAATTATTAGCATTGTTATCGGCAAATCCGACAAATCTTGAAGATGTTTTAAATGCCATTCCTGGACTGAAACCGCATGAACTGATGATTGAAATTACTGATTTAGAACTGGATGGTTTAATTGTGCGTCATGATCATCAAGGAATATCAAAAAAAATGTAATTTTTTTGCGCTTTGATTCCCGAACGGTATAAGATATAAACAGATATTAAAAATATGGAATAAAAAAAATGAATACATTTGATGTTGTTATCTTGGGTGCTGGCCCTGGCGGTTATGTGGCGGCCATTCGTGCGAGCCAATTGGGCTTAAAAACGGCGATCATTGAAAAAGACCACCTTGGTGGTGTGTGCTTAAATTGGGGCTGTATTCCAACCAAATCACTGTTACGATCTGCTGAAGTTTATCGCACCGCTTTGCATGCAAAAGATTTTGGTGTGTTACTTGATAACCCAAAGCCTGATCTTCAAAAAATGGTAGAGCGTTCTCGCGCTGTATCATCACAATTATCAAGTGGTATTAAGGGCCTTCTTAAAAAGCATAAGGTTACCCATATTCAAGGCCACGGCCGTTTTATAAATGATAACACTATAGAAGTTGATCATCAGGGTAAAAAACAAAAAGTAACGGGCACAAATATTATTATTGCAACCGGAGCAAGGGCGCGTGAATTACCGCACTTACAAGCTGATGGTAAGCGTATTTGGCTTGCAAAGCATGCCATGACACCAGGTTTTATGCCTGAAAAGTTATTAGTTATTGGTAGTGGCGCAATTGGTATAGAGTTTGCTAGTTTTTATCAAACAATTGGGGCAAAAGTGACCGTTGTAGAAATGGTAGACCGTATCTTGCCGCAAGAAGATAAAGATATTTCAAAGCAAGCGCAAAAACAATTTGAACAACAAGGGATGACATTCCATTTATCATCCTCGGTCACAAAATTAACTTCCAATTTAGGCGACGTTGAAGCAACTATTGTGGATAAAAACAAAAATGCAATAACAGAATCCTATGACGCTGTCATTTTAGCCATTGGTATTCAAGGTAATACGGAAGATTTAGGGTTAGAAAAAACTAAAATCAAAGTTGATAAAAATCAAATTCAAGTAAACGCGTACAATCAAACAGAACACCCGCATATTTATGCCATTGGCGATATTGCAGGCGCACCTTGGCTTGCCCATAAAGCATCCCATGAAGGCATTATTGTTGCTGAACATCTTAAGGGTTTAAACCCATACCCCATGAATAAGCAAAATATTCCAGGCTGTATATACGCACACCCACAAGTTGCCAGTGTTGGTATGACGGAGGAACATGTAAAAGAGCAGAAAATTGATGCAAATATAGGCGTATTCCCCTTAATGGCAAATGGTAAAGCCCTTGCTGTTGGTGAACCTGAAGGTTTTGTGAAAACAATTTTTGATAAAAAAACAGGCGAATTGCTAGGCGCCCACATGATTGGTCATGAAGTAACCGAAATGATTCAAGGGTATGTGATTGCAAAACAACTTGAAACAACTGAAACAGATTTAATGCATACAATTTTCCCGCACCCAACATTATCTGAATCAATGCACGAATCCGTTCTCGCTGCCTTTGGAAAAGCTGTTCATTATTAATGAGCAAGCTCTTCCATAAAACAGTTGATCTAAAATATTTTTACAAATCAAATAACAAATGATGAGGGGTATTTACTGTCCACATTGCCATTCTTCAAAGCTTTTAAATAGGTGCTTACGGCCGTGCTCTGCATAATACGCTGTACGTTCGTTTACGTAGGATTCTCTATCTGAAGAAACTAAATCAGCATCATCAGTATCTTCTGTTTTCTGGCTTTCCAATGGTATATCGCAGTCATTTTGATAGGTGTTAAAAATATCTATAATTTCTTTTCTGATTTCATTGACATTTCTTTTGGTCATCAAAACCCTTATAACAGCCTACTGGTTGCTAGTTAGCAAAATGCCTGTAACCCTTATTGATAGTGTATTACAGGTGTAAATTCAAAAAATTTATAATACAAAAAAATACAAATATTTTGCTGAAGAAAACCACAAAATCTAGACTGAGTTTGATTTCAAGATAGTTAGGATGAAAATAAATTGATTATATTTATCTAGATAGCTGCTTAAAACTGTTTCTCATCAATAATATAACCCGCAACCAGTTGGTAGCTAAAGCGGTTTTCTTTGGATTATTTTAGCAGCACATAAAACACCTCTTTTTTCTTTATCTGATTCGTTGTATCGTCAAATAAGTACATTGTTATTTCTCGTCATCCATATGAAAGCGCTTTCAAAATGAATCTATATAATGAGATCATGATTTTTTTATCTTCTTCCTACACGCAAAGCTTGGAATGGATCAAGACATATATTTTAGATTTTCACTTTCTTTTGCAAACCTTTTTCTTTGTTGGCATTTTTTATGCTTTAAAAACATTACGCAAAACAATACAAAATCTTGGAAGAAAGTATATTAGTGAACGTTTTTTAGCGACACTAAATCAAACAATAAAAATTTCTTTTGACGAACTATTTTTTATCTTAATGTTACCGCTTACTGTGCATATTATAAGTGAAATTATTCATTTTTTTGATGGAAAAATAAACTTCTTCTCTGTGTTAACCCCTTTAAGCATAGCCTGGTCGATTATTCGCTTGTTTCAAAGTATTTTTGATGATAGTAAAATTGGCCGCGTAATAGCCTGGATGGCTTGGGGTGTTGCTGCCCTTAATATATCTGGATATGAGAAGAAAACGACAAAATTTCTAGAAAGTATGCGCCCGTTACAAGTTGGATCATATAAAGTAACAATTTTCAGTGTCGTTGAATCTATTATTATTTGTACATTTGTATTTTGGGCCACAACCTTAATTGTGGAATTTGTAAAAAAGCGATTACAGATATCAAGAAAAATTAATGCTTCTGAAAAAGTATTAGCCATAAAGTTTTTCCGATTTTTTCTTTATAGTATTGCCGCTTTATATGCCCTAAATTTAATTGGTATTGATATCACAACTATTACCATTTTTTCTGGTTCAGTTATGTTTGGACTAGTTTTTGGCTTACAGAAAATTGCATCTAACTTTATTAGCGGCATCATTTTACTTTTGGACAAATCGATAAAACCTGGGGATATTATCGCTTTTGATGATACATTTGGACGCGTGACAAATTTAGAAGCGCGCTATGTATCCATTGAAGCGCTTGACGGTAAAAAGATTTTAATCCCAAATGAATTTCTGGTTACGAACAAAGTTGAAAACTGGTCTTTTGGACACAATCGTGTATGCCTTGGTATACCCGTTGGGGTTAGCTATCAAGAAGATATAGAAAAAATTAAAGGTATAATGATAGACATTGCCACTAAAAATGCCGAAGTATTATCAACTCCCAAGCCACTTGTTTTTCTGCGTGCCTTTGGAGAGAGCACTATAAATTTAGAACTAAGGGCTTGGATTGAAGATCCCGCAAAAGGATATTCACGTATTAAAAGTGATCTTATGTTTTCCATCTGGCGCGCATTTAAAGAAGAAAATATTATCATTCCCTATCCACAGCGCGATGTGCACATTAAAGCAGGTGATAGCAAAAAAACATTTGCATAATAAATTGTATTAACAGAATAAACTTTGCCAAAGTATTATGATAAGATATTCATAGCTCATAAAAAAATAAATCTGTCATGAGCAGCAGTTCTTATTATTGAAAAATATGGTTAATGTTATGCCACGTCCAGCTATTGCTTATTTATCAAGTAAAAATTTACGACATAATATAAGCATCATTCAAAAAAAAGCACATCATTCAGTAGTTATTGCTATGATCAAAGCTAATGCCTATGGACATGGCATGGTTAAAACAGCGCAACATATTGATGATCTTAATTGTTATATGGGGGTTGCATCCATTGATGATGGTATCATGTTGCGAAATGCTGGTATTAAGTCAAAGATTCTTTTAATACAGGGGCCCTTTGAACCGGAAGATATACCTTTAGCTATTCAATATGATTGCGATATGGTTCTACATCAAAAAGAACATATTTCTTGGCTTGATGGAATCAAAACACCTAATAAGTTAAAAGTTTGGATGAAGATCAACACTGGGATGAACCGTTTGGGTTTTTCTATGGAAGATGTAGAGCACGTTTATAAAACGCTACAAGATCATCCTAAAGTTGAAGAAGGCGTTCCAATTCTTAGTCACTTTTCCTGCGCCAGCAGGTCAGATGGCTTGATGAACAAGTACCAGTTGCAGTGTTTTAAAGATCTAAAAAGCAAAATTGATACAAAATTTAGTTTAGCAAACACAGGTGGTATATTTCATTTTCCAGAATCACATTATGACTATGTGCGTCCAGGCATTGCAATGTATGGCGTATCATCTTTACCAGGAATTATGGCTGATGACCTTAATTTAAAGCCAGTTATGACCGTAAAATCAATTGTAAACGCTGTACGCCATGTTAAAAAGGGTGAATACATCGGTTATTCGGCAACCTATCAAGCAAAAGAAGACATGGTTATGGCAGTGATAGCTTTCGGTCACGCTGACGGTTACCCCGTTACAGCACCGGCCGGAACGCCAATACTTGTGAATGGCATGCGCTGCCCAATCATTGGTCCGGTTTCGATGGATATGATTATTTTAGATGTCACAAAAATAAAAGATGTAAAGATAGGTGATGAGGTCGTGGTTTGGGGTGATGGCTTGCCTTTAGACGAAATCATGCAACATACAAAAGTATCCCCAGGCAGTATGCTGGCCCTTCTCAGAGATCGTGTTAAGTATATTTGGGTCGATTAAGCCCCTCATTCGGGATTAAACTATTTTTCTCTTCTCTGGTTATAGTGGCTCCAAAAAACAACCATATGGCATACAGAAATTTCAAAAATCAACCATATGTTCTAATAGTGTGAGACCATTGCATAACTTCTAATGCAACTTAATAGTTTCTGTTGCTGTTTGAAATTTGTTATAATTAAGCATACTTTCTGTCATCAATCAGCCCCCTTATGACAAGAAAAACCATTGGCCACCCAACCCTCATTGATCATCAAATACCGGATCATAAAAGGTTACACGATCTAGATGATATTTATACTTTAATGAATTGGGATCGTATTGAATCCATTTTAGCACCAATTTATGCATCAAAAGACGGGCCGTCATCTTACCCTGCTATCATTATGTTTAGGGCTCTTTTACTGCAATCTTGGCACAATTTAAGTAATGTGATGCTTTCTAAAATGCTGGGTCGTGACCTACTGTTTAAACGATTTTCAGGGTTCTTTATTGTTGATCAAATTCCCGATCATTCAACATTTTCAGGGTTTAAAAGCATGCTAAAAATCGGCAATAAAGTAAATAAGCGCGGTTATCGCAACAAGCCTTTATCGGATGATGAGCAGACAATAAATCAAACAGTGAGTAGTATGAGATACGTTGTGGAGCGTACGTTTGGAGCCTTTAAAAGGCATTATGGTGCAGCAAAAACGCTCTTACTTGGTTGTGTGAAAAATGAGTGCTGGATAACGCTCATCAGCATTGCCCACA
>CAZTIE010000041.1:0-11117 GCA_964613645.1 uncultured Verrucomicrobiales bacterium | reverse complement strand
TAACAATTGATGATACTATTCGAGAATACGGTTTGTTTTTGGAATGACTATAAATACAGAGATAATATTCTCGAACCTAGAGCAAGCATGCTATACATAGAATTCATGTTTAGTATAGGCGCTTTGTATAAAGATGCAAACATCTTTATAACGCGACTTACTTAAGTCTTTTTTAAAAGACGATTTAAGGAGCAGGGGAAACTGTAGCTTCGTGGCGGCGGAGGTCGGTGGCAACAGCACTGTGGGGCGGTCGCGGTGGCCCCATCAGAAAATTACTGTGTGCTATTTTATTCAGTATATATGCTTTGTTAAGCAGCTAGCTATAAGCGAATGAGTAAATTATTACTCCTAAAATTTTTCTAGTTTTAAGGATCTTATGGCATACAATGCAACGCCACATACAACTGCACAGTCTGCGATGTTAAATGCTGGCCAATGGTAACCCCAAATATGAAAATCTAGAAAATCAATAACACCCCCATACAGAAAACGATCACATAAATTTCCTAAAGCGCCGCCTAGTATTAATGCTAAGCAGCTACGCGAGATAAAATCTTGTGTTTTATACATGATGCGTAATAATACGATCATAATAACAGCAACAACTGTCGCTAACACATAAGGTCCTATGGGGTGTTGGATAGAAAACATGCTAAAGCTGACGCCTAAATTTTTCACATGCACAATATTAAAAAAATCAGTTACAATAAAGCCACTACCGTATTCTAGTTTACCTATAATCCAAAGCTTGGAAAAGTAATCACTGATAAATACTGTGCTTACAATCAGCATGAGGCTTAGTAGATCCCGTATTTTATTAATCATTATTTATTGTTTCGTTATTTTTGATGTGAAATTTTCCATAATGTTTTCTAAAGTTAAACTTGTACGTTCATTGGTACGTCTGTTTTTAACTTCATATAACCCTTTTTCTGTTGCGTCACGGCCGACAATAATATGGTGTGGAGACCCTATAAGATCTGCTGTTGCGAATTTTGCACCAGCACGGTTAGACGTATCATCATATAATACCTCAATACCGGTATCAGTTAGTTTTGTATAAAGACCATCGGCAAGCTGTGTCGTTGCGTCATCAGATGGCTTTGCATTAATCAAGCTTATGTGGAAAGGTGCAACGGATTCTGGCCAGATAATGCCATTGTCATCATGATTAGCTTCAATAATGGCGCCAACAAGTCGTGATACGCCTATGCCATATGACCCCATTTCAGGATGTATTGGTTGTCCGTCTTGCCCGATAACGGTAAAGTTCATTGATTCAGAGTATTTTTTACCAAAGTAAAATATGTGACCAATTTCAATGCCGCGTGCTGATTTTAATTTATCTGTGGGCACAGGGCAACTGTCAGTGTTGTGCATTTCATCAGCTGCCGCATATAAATTATTTAGTGTTTCAAAATGACGGTTTTCATCTGGCACGTTATCAAACGCCTCATCATAATAAATTGTGCTCTCCCCAGTTGGGGCAACAATTTGAAATTCATGAGAAAGATCACCACCAATTGCCCCTGTATCTGCCTTTACAGGTATAGCTTTTAGGCCCATATTTTTAAAAATCTTTAAGTAGCTATCATAAATCTTTTTATAAGTTATTTTTGCGCTTTCAGCGTCTATATCAAAAGAATAACCATCTTTCATATAAAATTCACGAGCGCGCATCACACCAAATCTTGGTCTGATTTCGTCCCTAAACTTCCAATGAATTTGGTACAAAACTTGAGGTAGATGTTTGTAACTTTTAATACACCCTCGTGCCATATCTGTAATGACTTCTTCATGTGTTGGTCCGTAAAGCATGTCACGATCGTGACGGTCTTTCATACGCAGCATTTCTTTGCCGTAGTCCTCGTAACGACCACTTTCTTGCCATAAATGTGCAGGTTGAATGGTTGGCATCATAATGCGATTACATCCGATAGAATCTTGTCCATCTTCAATTATATTTTTGATATTGTTCAATACTTTAAGGCCCAGGGGCAGCCAAGAATAAATACCAGATGTTGTTTGGTGAATCATGCCTGCACGCAACATTAAACGATGCGACGCTATTTGTGCATCGTGCGGAGTTTCTTTTAAAATTGGTAAAAAGTATTGTGATAAACGCATTATATTATGCCGTAATTTGATGGATATCCTCATGTTACACAAAAATATGAGTTTGGTCACCATAACTTATAGGATAAAAATAAAAATGGGGACTTTAAAAGTCCCCAAAATTTTTAAGTTAATCTATAGGCATACTGCTGTTCCAGAACCTTTAGCTCGTATTGTCATTACGCCTATGCTTGTGATAATAAATAATAGTTCATCTAGTGCAGAAGGTTTCAGGGGGGCAGTAAAACCATTTACAGCCTAATCACCGCCCGCCGATACCACTTGAAGAATCACGAGACAGTGTATGAGTATTTTATCCTGTATAGCGGAATTCTCGGTAGATCGCTGCTGTGATGGGATAGCAACCTTCGTATAAAAAACTCCGCAACATTCGGTTTATTAAAGCCACGATAGAAATTCTAGGTCAGCGTAATCTATTTTTCCTTCTCCTCCTCATCATCGTCCGTTGATGATAGGGACAACTCGTCTGCTGCTGGATCTATCCCCGAGTCTGTTAGAATAGCTGATGATGATAGGAGGAAAGTGTCTGTTGCTGACTGGGTACTTTTCGATGAAAATTCCATAGAAACACCCATAGAAGCTTTTTCTATTTCCATGTCTGTTAGAATAGCTGATGTTGATGGGGAGAAAGTGCCTGTTTCTGCTTTGGCAACTTTCATTGAAAGTTCCCTAGAAACATCCCTAGAAGCGTTTTTTTGTTCTGGTTTATTTGCGTCTACATTTATTGAAGGTAATCTACCGCATAGCATGCTCTCTTGTAAGTCATCTCCAAGCTCAGGCTCATGATATGGATTTGTATGTTCTCTATGCATTGGGGTTGATCCCCGCCTACTGGATGGCATGCTCTCTTGAACGTCATATCCAAGATCGACCTCCTGAAATGGATCTGTATCAGCTCTATTCATTGGGGTTTCTCCCCTACTGGATGAAGAACTGCTAGCCACTGAATTGCCTTTCTCTATTTCAGTATATTTAAAGGAGGTGAGCACACTCATATTCCTTTCTGGAATTTTTATGCAATCAATAATACTGGGTGCATTTTTGTATATTCGATCACGCATTAATTTTAATAATTCCAACATGCAAGATTGAGTTCTTAATTCTGGTCCCTCTTTAGGGTCCTGTGAAATAGCTAGAAAATTCCTAAGTTTGGCTGGAATAGAAGTTTCTGGTGTCCCTTCCAAAACAATTGGTATAAAACAGTTTGTACTGTTTTTTCTATTAAGTCGTTCTAAAAGGTTGGTTATTTCAATTTTGAGTCCAGAAAATAGAGCGTTAGCTCTTGTTATGCACACTGGTGTGAAAAACATGATCACATAATCTGCCGTCTTAATGCCCTTTTCCATATAGTTATCAATATCCTCGCCAATAGGAAGCCCTCCATGATCGCCGTCACGATCAAAAAGGGTGTCTATGCCAGCAGCTTTTAAATGACGAACAATGATGCTTATCCGGTCTAAGACTTCTGGCTTTTCACCCGTATCAGCGTGTCCAATAAAACAAGTTGGGCGTTCTAACTTTTCAGCGTCTACAATTTGGCCAATTCGTTGGCAAAGTGACATATAATAATGATCTCCAGAATGAAGACAGTTTGTTGCTATACATAAGATAATATATAGACGGCATATTTGTTTTGACATAATCATTTTACCTTAATGAGTTTGAATAAATTTTACATGCGGATAAATGTTTTTTAGTAATGTATTACATATAAATAATGCATTGTTATCTAGTGTTTTTATTTTTAATAGGTCGTTTAAAGCTTCCTTTTTTTCTGTAGTTAAGTGTTTAAGGTCTCTGTACAGCGACTCAATTTTTTGTGAAAAAAGAGTGAAATATTCGTGCACTTTAACCTTGTTGTTTTGGGTGTTATATAGAACGATTGCATTATAATAGAATAAGCATTCTATGAACTTAGAATAGGCAGTGTGATCTATTTTGTTGTTTTGAAGGCTGTTTAGCAATCCCTCAGCTTCATCTAGGTTATTCAGGCGTATTAATGTTTCCATCAATAGTACTTTTGGTGCGTATAACAAAGGACAGTTTTTCCCTAAAAGCAACTCCCCTTTATTAATAACATTTTGAAGTGTTTTTTCTGCTTTTTTAAAATCTCCAAAACGTAAGCTGCATTCACCTATGCCAATTTGCAGGTATATATTTAATACAAAGTGTGGTGATTCACTTAAATTAGTCGCAAGCACTTCTTGAGCTTTAGAAAACCCTAGAGCCATTGCCTCATTAAATTGACCTTGCTTACATAATATGTCTCCCTTTGTTACGTAGTGATAAGCGCGTAATTTCGCCGATGTTTTAATATTAAGACGTATTGTGCCGCTATCAGTGATCATTTGAAGTGCGGCATTCACATCGTTAATAGCAGATTCATCTGTGCTTGAAGTCAGGGTTGCAGCATTCATCCACCCCCTATAAGCTGTAATTTGAGATTTAAGAGCTAGAGCATCAGGTGTGTTGGTTGAGCTTAATTTCTGTAATGCCAGCTGTAACGATTTATCAGCTTCGTCTGCATTTCCTAAAAATAACTGTGCAGTACTCTGTTCAAAAAGGGCACGTGCATATTGCGTGCGCTCTGGTGTTGTTTTATTCACAGTAAGTGCATGAATCGCCTTATGTGCATAAAGTAAGGCAGATTGTGGCTCGACAATATCGTTGCAAATATTAGCTAAGCGTAAAAATAAATCAATATTGTCTAGTGCGTCTCTATCGTTTGGTGCATACCTTAATGCCATCTCAAAAGCTTCTTTCGCATGCAAAAGTTCGCGTGATCCTAGATGATAGGTTTTTCCTAAAATGGTGTACAAATGATATAGATCTGAATGATTAGATGAAGGTGTTGTGGTGGTATGTTGAAGAAGAGATCTTATATGTTCATTTAATATGTTGAGCATTTTATAATGACTATGCGATAAGCTTTTTTCATAACTTAATGCACCACGTACAGCATTATGAGCAAAATTGTTTTGCGTTTTTTTATCTAATGTTTTGTTCAAGTAAATTTTGCAGTAGTTCTGTATAAAAGGGTGAATTGAAATAAATCGCTCATTGTTGTGAACATGAGGCAGGTGTGTTTCTGTTATGAAAGAATATTTTTTTAACGTTAATATAAAGGCATTTACAGTATCTTCCTTGCAATATGCCAGTAGTAATTTTTTGGGGATATTTTTAAAATTTAGACGCGACAAAACATATAGTAATTTCTGAAAGTTTTTATCGACTCCTAATATATTTTCAATAGTGACGTGTAAAAGGCTAGACCGTGCTAAGGGGGTGTTTGTTTCTTCTTGAAAAAACGTATTTAGGCTGCCAGCAAAAAAACTGTCATCACTTAATTTGTTTAAGTATTCATGAATGGTTGAGTTTGTATGGCGTATATAATGTGCTGCCAGTGAAATATCTAAGGGGAAACAGGGTATTTTTTTTAATAGAGTATCAACGGATTGCTGCGCTGTTCGGGGAATGTATTTATACGCAGATTTATAAACAATGGAGCAAAAAATCTCTTTTGCTTGGCTATCAGATAAGGCGCCAATTTTTATGCATTGAGTATCTTTTGATGTTATGTTTTCTAAATTATCATTTGTTGTCGTGATAATGACACTGCCGTACCCCCACAGATTTTTTCCGTGTGGTAATAATTGTTCAATTTCTTGTAAGTTCGTGACATTGTCAAAAATCAACAACCAATCTTTTTGTTCCTTTAAATTTGTTTGAATAAATCGTAGGAGTTGTTCTGCGAAAATATCAGGATCTTTTATAGTCTCCAAAAATGTGATCTGGGTTTGTTTTTCTTTAGTATTGGCCAAGCTATACGCCAGCTGTAAGTATGATTGTCTGAGCGCGCTATAGGATTGTGCATTTAGTTCCCAAGTAAACTTTTTTGTTTGGTGTTCTGCATAATTTGTGGCAAGCGTTGTTTTGCCTGAACCAGCAATGCCAGATAATGTTACATAACTAATGGCATGCGGACTTTCGGTTTTCTGATTTAAAAATGCAGATTCAATAGAAGCTAGTAGGTCCTCACGTTTTAAGATGTTTTTATTGCTGCCAAGCGTATACATGGATCGCAAATTATTGTGAATGAGTGTTTGGGTTGAAATAGAGGGTGTTAATAACGTAAGGCTGCTAACAGATGTGATAGCTCCAATAATCATCCATATTTTTTTAAACAAGGGCATGCCATTCATGTTTTTTTGAAAATCGCGCGTGGTAATGCCCCTGACAGGTTCTTGAATTTTATATAAACCTTCAGATTGTTTAGATACAATATTACTAATTTTTTGTTTAATATAAACGGTATTAAGATTGGGATTAAGCTTTTCAATGGTGGTTATAAAAAAATCAAAATACTCAGTATCTTGTTTGAAATATAAATTTCTTTCTGATTTTTTACCAACGGCATTTTGAAAATAAACATGTAGTGTGTTGTTACTTTGATCATTGGAGTCTGTCGGTATAAAAATAAAATCTAACAGTGCATTCTGATCTGTTGGTAGGACCTTCTTGATTTGTATGCTTATATTAAAAAGCTTCATATGCCGTTTTAGTAAATCAAAGAAAAGTTGATTGTTGTTTTGGCTAATATGTAATGCAAATGATTTATGTTCTAATGTTTGTCCCTGAACGTATTCTAAAATATTTTTTTCTATTTGTAGCAGGGATACATGCTTCTTGTAGATAAGCGGTGATGTAGAAGTTTCTATAAGTGTGATGAGGTGTTCTTTAGTATTGATTTGAAGTTTCTTTTTAACATTTGCGTAATGCGTTTCATAGGTGCGTGTCTCTATACCTAAAATACCAGACATGGTCTTGGCAATTTTTCCACTTAGAATACAGGCAATAACATCAATTTCACGCAATGTGAGTTTGATGTTATTGAGCTCACCTATTTTGGGTAAATATTTTTGTGGTTGCAGAATGTGCATAAACTTCCTGTTTATGTTTAACGGTCTAGTCTCTTTACAATATGTGTAATGTTTTGCCTATAAACATCATGTTATATTTTTTGCCATTCCTTAGCCTTCTATTAACATTTTAATTAAAATCTACCATTAAAAATTTATTGTGGTCAATACACTAAATTAAAAAACATCCAATGTCCACTCATCTGTCCATAATACATATTTGTAAATTTGCTTTGGTGCGTACAAAACTTGAATAGCGGCGCTGTAAATTTGAATTTGTTTCTTGTAAGTATTTAGTTTTTGCTGAGACCGTGTGCCTGTTTTAAAATCTAAAATATAAGCGTTACCATCCTTTTCTATAAAACGATCTAGACGATATAAATTTCCTTCATAAGTTAAACTTAGTTCATTAACGCCATCAGTTTTGAAAAATATTTCATAATCAAAATTATTAATGATACTTATAATATTATCGATATCAAAAGCAGTAATCATAGAGCTGTTTTGAAACGTTCCTAATATATGTTCTGCAACGTGTAATTGTTTGTCAGGATCAATTGTTGGTAAAACTTCAAATAGCTTGTGAATAATAATGCCGCGTTCAGCTGCTTGTTTATTTGCAACATAGTCGGGCTGTACAAGTTTATTTTTGTTTACATTCTGGTTAAAATAAGTGGGAATATCAATTTGTATTGTTTTCTTATCTTTCTGTGAAAAATCTTTTTGTATACTAAAGGGTGGGGTGTATGTATCAATATGGCTACCCTCTTTTTCAATATTTAAAATATCAAACCAAGACTCCTCTATAATTTTATCACCCTTTCCAAAGATATATAATTCATCTTCAGCGCGAGTCATGGCAACATACAGTAAACGTCTTTCTTCTTGAACGAAGGCATCTAGAGTTTGGCCTTTACTATCTTTCAAAAAACTTGGGCATTCCGATTCTGCGGGTTTTAAGGTGTACCTATTTTTATAAAACAAAGTGTTTTCTTTTGAAAGCGTGGTGCGTATATTTGCATCAGCCATAATAACAATGGGGGACTGAAGGCCTTTTGAACCATGAATGGTCATGATGCGGATTTCTGGGTAAACTTTAGATGTCACATCTTTTTTTATATATAAATCGATGCCATGCATATGCCATACGAACGCTTGCATGGTAACAGATTTAGATTGTTCTAAACTGTAGGCTTGACTATAAAATTCCTCAAAAACATCAACAGCTTCTGGCCCAAACTGTTGTATAAAACCCTTTGAAGTTTTTTGCCAAATGGTTGAGAAAAATTCAGTTATTAAACGATAATCTAATTGTTTTAATGCCAGATTTAAAAGACTCACAAACTTAACGAGTGGATGTGTTGCGCAATACGTTTTGCTTATGTTTTTTATGTGTTCCCAAAGTGTTTTTTCATTTTTTGTGGTGCATATTTCGTGAAGCAAAATTTCATCTATGCCTTCTCCATGCTCGCCATAAAAAGGGCTTTTCAGTAAGCATGTTAAGGAATAGTCATCCGTTTTAGAGCACGCCCAAGCCCCTAAGCATAAAAAGTCTTTTGCCATAAGGTGGTCATTCAGTTTGAAGCGATCTAGCCCGGATATGGGGATGTTTTTTTCTAAGAGAACCTGGTTTAATTTCTCCACAAAACTACCGCGGCTACGAACCAAAATCATAATATCTTGCGGAAGTGGAGGCGCTTTTGTTGATTCTAAAGGCTCTGTTCTATTTAAAATCGACAATATACAATTGGATATTTTTTGAGCCAAGGTTTCATTCTTTGATGCTTCACTCTCACGTAGATGGGGTAACTTCCATTCGTATTCAGTATCGTCTGCTTTCTTGTTTTCTAATTCTGCTAATGTAACTGTCCCTGGCGCATGCTGCCGGTGGGGCATATGCGTTAGAACGTCTGTAAGGAACAACCCGTTTGAGTTTGTGTTGAAAATCTTATCAACAGTATTTAATATTTTAACAGAGGATCTGTAGGATTTTTCAAGTTTTAACACTTTAAAGGGCTTTCTATATTCTTGAAAAAGGTTTTGAAAGTGTTCAGGCTTGCTTAGAAATATTTCAGGTTTTGATCCTTGAAAACTATAGATTGCTTGTTTTAAATCGCCAACAATAAATAAAGAGCTTGAACCTGTGTTATCAGCCAGAACCATACTTTGAATTAATGTATCTAATATATCCCATTGCTGTGGGGATGTATCTTGCGCCTCGTCCACTAAAATAGCTTTTAAAGAATATCCAAGCTTACTTTCTAAAGAACCACTACCTTCTTGGTTTAACAATTGTGAAGTTAATTCAATTAAATCGTTAAAGTCCAAGCTGGATGTTTTCTTTTTTGCATCTTGATAGTGTGCTTTTACAGTATGTGTAAGGCGAAAAAAAGCTTTGTTTAAGGTGTTTAGCCGTTCAACTTTCACCATATCGTTTGCGATGACAAATAGATCTGCAATTTCTGCTAATGTTTCTGTAGCACCAGAGCAATCTTTTAAAATACTTTTTTTGATGATCGTTTTTCGCGGTGTGCCGGTTTTTGTAAGAAAAAAATTTATTAAATCTTTTGGATTTAAGGGGAGTAAATCTTGAATGTTTTGAGGTAAGCTTTTTATAAGTGCAGTTAAATCCTGTATATTGAAAGGTGTTTCAAGCTGAAAGGGAGCTGAACTTTTTTGTAATGCTGTTGATGATAGATGCACATTACTATTGATTAGGGTTATAAAATGACTGTACCCCATAATATTAATCAGCATCATTAAATCAGGGTTTTCTATGGCACTATTTGCGGCCGTATTTATAGATTTTTGTATGATCTCAGTTTGATCAATTTCATCTAAAATATTAAGCGGCGGTGTTAGCTCTAACTCCCAGGCGTAGGCTTCAACTATGCGTTGACAAAATGCATGTAGGGTTTGTATTTTTAGGCCACCCTCCAGATCTAGGATAGTAAAGAATAAAGTTTTTGCCAGACACTCTTTTTCTAAAGTATAGTCCTCACCTAATTCTTTGAAAAAAGAGATAAGCGTTTCATTTTCCATGCGAACCATAGATTCAAGTGCGCTTAATAAGCGATCCAACATTTCATTTGCAGCAGCCTTGGTGAAGGTAAGGCATAATATAGATTCAGGTGGCGTTTTGTTTAATAAAAGTCGAATCAAACGATCGACCAATATCTTTGTCTTTCCTGTTCCGGCAGATGCGCTAACGTAAGCGCTTATGTTTGGGTCAGATGCATTTTTTTGCTGGCTGTAGGACATTAAAAACTTATATTGCAGTGTTATTTTTGAGTATACAAAAACACAGCAACACAAGCGATGGGGTAAAAGAAAAGTCAGGCGTCTCTTTTCTTTAATTGCGCCAGAGCTTTCCGCTAAACTTTCTAGATTCATAGCTGATGATACAGTGGGTGCTGTGTGTTGAATTCGCTAAAATCCCTGAAAGCTCTATTAGATAGGTGGTAAATCAAAATAGGGACACTCTTTTAAATATTGCAGATGTTGCGTATCAAAATTCATCTTATTGAATAGGGAGAAGATGGCATTAAAGGATACTGATTGTTTTACTGATGGGCAGAAAATATATGCTGATCTTGCTTTAAGTAACCTATTAACTAAGAATGGTTCACTTTGCACGCCCGCTCGTTTTAAAAGTTAAGTTGAATATATGAAAAATTCTCTATTAAATTTTATGATTTTGTGGTTTAATAGTAGAGTGTTGTGACATTTTTGCAACGCATATAAGTGTCTGCTTCAGTGGACACTTGATATTACAAATTTTAAAACGAATAAGATTTTAGAGTATTTTATGTCCCTGTCTGTCCACTTTTTATACGGTCTTTTAAGTGACCAACCCTTGCGGCAGCATGCGGATACACACATTAATTTGGAGAATTTATATCAATGGCTAAAAAGCTACTTATTGAAGCTTCCCACGCAGAAGAATTGCGTGTGGCGCTTGTTACGGATAAACAATTAGAGGAATTTGATTCAGAAACCACTACAAAGAAGATAAATAAAGGTAATATTTACCTTGCAAAAGTGATGCGTGTTGAGCCATCC
>CAZTIE010000040.1:0-11224 GCA_964613645.1 uncultured Verrucomicrobiales bacterium | reverse complement strand
TCCTAAATTGGTAAACAATGTCAGAATTTTACACGTTTAATTACCGGACAAGATAGTTGTCGTCGACCGGACAAGGTAACTGTCGCCTAATAATGCTATATATTGCGCTATTGAGGATTTCTGAGGCATGCAAGGGGAATAGTGTACTTCTTTGGACGCTTACAAATATTCTCCACCATCATTTGGCCCGCGATTCACTAAAGAATCATTCATTTTTTTTAATAACGATAAAGTAATACTTTTATTAGAAATAAATCCTGTTATTCCGCACATTTAATCATCTCATCCCATAATTTATAAATTATTTCTACCCTATACTTACTGACAGTAATCATTCCCTCATGTACTAAGTTTTCCCTTGTTTGCCTATCCTGCATAAATATCATTTTATCAAACAAATCACTTTCATCTTTTACATCGAATAAAATGCCATTACGATTATCCCTAATAATATCATTATTACCAGATACATTTGATGCAAGAATTGGCAACCCGTAACTCATCGCTTCACATAAAGCGTTTGGAAAACCTTCATAGAGTGATGGGAATACGAAAAGATCTTTATCTATAAATGAAGAAGGAACATCTGTAACTGCGCCCGGTAAAAAAATACAATGTTCAAGCTTTAAATAAGAAATCAACAATTCTAATTCATTCCTGAATTCACCTTCGCCATAAATAGTTAGTGTTGCCTGTGAATGTGCCTTTACATATTTACTAAAGGCTTTTATAAGAGTAGAGTGGTTTTTGACAGAAGACAGGCGACCAACTGAGACAATATGTGTCAATTCATCAGCATGTTCTTGCTTTGTTTTTAACATGCATGGAATAGCATTGGGTATAATTGTCATAAAACGTTTAAATATTTTTGGAAAATATTTAAACGCACTCGTAGTTTGCACAACCAGTTTTGAACACGTAGGATATAAAAACATACGTAATATACTGAAAACAAAACCAATTTGATGATGGTTAGGATTTGTTCTCTCGGAAACAATAACAGGTAATCTTAAACCAATACAAGCTAACAATGTATAAATATTCACAATATCCAAAAATGAAACAAGGATATCTATTTGTTGCTCTGCTATATGCTTTCTGAACTTACGAAGCGCTTGCAAAGTATCTTTTAAGAGTATCATTTTTTTAGTCAGGGCATTATATTTAAAAAGATTTTTTCGTGATGTGAAATCTGAATAATCTTTAGAAAATATATCTAAATAAATTACTTTAATTTTGCGGTTAAGTTCATAAAATTGTTTTTCATTTTTACCGCAAAAAAGGAAAAGTACAACATTGTATTCACCATTTGAAAAGTGATTCGCTAACTCTGATAATACGCGCTCAGCACCACCGCACTGCATGGAACTAATAACAAACCCTATTGTTTTTTTCTTTGGACCTACTATCATGACAATATTAAAAAAAATTGAATTTTTGAGTTATAAGATCGGATATTTTTTTATAGAAAAACCGATCTGAACTATTGCGCTTATAAAGTGTAATGTTAAAAAGAATATAACTAGTAACTTTTCTGTAATATGGAATTTCTTTTCTAAATCTTGTTTTATTATCGATAAAAGAGACAACATGATTCGCTAGAAGATTTATTTTTTCTTTTGTCGTGAAAGGCGTATCTTTATTCATTTCATAGGTAACATAAAAATTACGTATTTTGAGTGCTATGATCTCTTGATCTTGTTTCTGATCTACAGAAAGCATTAAACTTGATAGTGCTACAATATACCGATCAAATTTATCCATCCAATTATTTAAATAGAGTGACTTTGCAAAGTGTGAGACACTGGCAGCCCCTTCAGAAGTATTACGCTGTCTGACATAAGTATAAAAATCGTCAAATGTTTTCATCTTTCCAAACACCAGCAAAGACTGAATAATAAAACGCTCATGTAAAGTTAAGCAGTCTAATTTATATTTGAGAATATAATCATATATATGCCTAATAGAATCGGTTTTTATGATATGGTAGTAACAGCTATAGCTCTTATGGCTGACAATTTGGCACTTAATTCTGTCAATGGCATTATTCTTTTCCAAACCATTAGGAAGTAGCTCTCCATCATCATAATATTTATGCCAGCGGCAATTCTCCTGACCTAAAGCATTAATCTCATAAGAAACACCTGCTACACGACCACCTGCCGCACTGTAATCTTTGTTTTTTTCTAAAAACTCAATAGATTTTGCGATGCCATTAGGCAACGGGAAATCATCATTATCATTAAACATGATATATGGTGTTTTAACTAATTGTAAAACTGACGATACTTTTTGATAAAAAGTGGTCAAAGAATTATCTTCTGGATACCTGATATACTGGTAGTCAACATTTGGAAAATTATTTTTATTTTCTAGAAAATTTTGAAACTCTAAATTAACATCTCCGCCATCTGCAAGCAGTACTTTATAGGGGAATTGAATTTCATTAAGATATGTTAAATATCGTATCGTAAAATTTTTACGCCCTTTTAATGTTAATATAATTGTTACTTTATCTTTATAATTCATGAAAATTAGAGTCCCTTTCACTGATGATAAAATTATCACCTGGCCAACTTATACCAAATTCTGGAGTATTCCAAAAGATACCATCCTCAGAATGTTTGTCGTAATATTGTGTACATTTATAATGCAAAATCGCAGTATCACTTAAAACACAAAACCCATGAGCAAACCCTGGCGCCATATATAATTGTTGAGGATTGTCAGCATTAAGCTCTATAGAAAAATGCTGTTTAAATGTTTTTGATTCAGGTCGCACATCCACAACAACATCAAATATTTTTCCAGATATAACTGTAACAAGTTGCCCCTGTTTTTTTTGAATATGCAAACCACGTAGCACATTTTTATTAGAAATAGAGATATTATCTTGCAAGAAATCCTGTTCTATTCCCGCATCTTTATAATATTCATTTTTCCAAGATTCATAAAAAACGCCTCTTGTATCTTTAAATATATTTGGCTTAAGTAAAAACAATCCATCAAAACCAGTGTCAATTTTTTTTATCATAATATCAACCGCACCAACTGTTCTTTATATTTAGAAGATGGCATGCTAGAAACATTTTTTTCAAACTGCGATTTATCAATTAACTTCATGTGCAAGGCAACTTCTTCTGGGGATGCAATAATGGAACCTTGCCTGTTTTGAATCAACTCAACATACCCTGATGTATCTAAAAGTGATTGCGGTGTACCTGTATCAAACCATACATAACCACGGCCAAATTGTGTTACGGTTACACAGCCATCTGCAACATAAGTTTTAATTAAATCAACAATTTCAAGCTCTCCGCGCACAGATGGTTTTAAAGTTTTAGAACGTTCACTAACACTGCCATCAAAATAATACAAACCTGTCACTGCAAGATCAGATTTTGGCTTCAAAGGCTTTTCTTCAAGGGAAATCAATTGTTCATTTTTATCTAATTCAACAATTCCGTAACGCTCTGGATCATCAACCTGACAAACAAAAATATGTGCCCCATTCGATAAATTAGCAGCCGTTAAAACAGTTTCAGACAAACCATGCCCATGGAAAAAATTATCCCCTAGAATCATCGCAACAGGATCGGTATCAATAAATTTTTCACTTAAAACAAAAGCTTCGGGCAAACCATTTGGGTTTTCCTGAATTTGATAAGATATTTCTACACCGAATTGCGCTCCACTGCCTAAAAGAAGCTTTAAAGAATCCAAATCTTTAGGTGTTGTAATAATTTGAATTTTTTCAATACCAGCTAGCATTAAGGTTGTTAACGGATAATATATAGTTGGTTTATCATATATAGGAAGCAGCTGTTTATTCGTCGCCAATGTTAATGGATAAAGCCTGGACCCTGTACCACCTGCTAAAATAATGCCTTTTTTAATTGTCATTTTTCAAGCCTATTCGGTTACGTGCCATTGAATTCTTTTGAAGCGATGCAAAATGCACTACATACCATTCTACCGTTTTTTTAATGCCATCTGTAAAATTTGTTTTAGCAACCCAGCCTGTATCTTTATGTAATTTAATTGAATCAGTCGCATATCTAAAATCATGTGCAGGTCTATCTTTTACGAAAGATATAAGTTCGCGATACTTTTTATCCGCAGGCTTTATATCATCTAATATATCGCAAATATGTTGAACAAGTGATACATTTGTCATCTCGTTATGAGATCCAATACAATATGATTCACCAATGCGCCCCTTTTCAATGATAGAAAACAAGGCTTCGATATGATCTTCTACAAATAACCAATCACGCACTTGCTGACCGTCTCCATAAATTGGTAAAGGTTTTTGTTCTAAAGCATTTAAAATTATCAAAGGCATTAATTTTTCTTGATATTGCTTTGGTCCATAATTATTAGAACAGTTTACCGTTATTGCGGGTAAATTATGTGTCTTAAAATAAGAACGAACTAATAAATCGGATGCTGCTTTTGAGGCTGCATAAGGCGAATTTGGGCGATATGGCATTTCTTCATGAAAGCACCCTTCTCTCCCTAACGCGCCAAAATCTTCATCTGTAGATAAATGAACAAACCTGAACCTTTTTTTATCTTCTAGAGTTCGATAATAATTTAAAGCAGCCTCTAACAAGGCATGTGTCCCGTTAATATTTGTCCTAATAAATTCTTCAGAAGAATCAATAGATCTATCCACGTGTGATTCGGCCGCCATATGCACAATAATATCTGGCCTATGTTTAAAAATAATTTTCTCGACAGATGCAACATCACAAATATCTTGTTTGTAAAAATGATGTTTTTCATGAGTACGGTAAGGCTCTAAATTATCTAAATTCCCAGCATACGTTAGCTTATCGACATTAATAATTACATGGTCTTGTTTTAAGGCTGAACATACAAAATTTGATCCAATAAAACCAGCGCCACCTGTAACTAAAATTTTCATAATTTACCCATTAGAATTTTTCAAAAGGTTAATCGTATCTTGCACACCGGCAGATAAACGCCCTTTGAATTTAAAACCTGTTTTTACAAATTTATCGGGTGCAACTTCATAAGATAACTGGTTCATAATTTTATGATCTACAAGAATAATTTTCAAATCAGCAATACAGGCTTTGATTTCATCCACAACATCTTGCACTGTAAAATTATTGCTGACAATATTATAAGTTTCGCCATCAAATAACTTATTTTTTATAATATGGGCTATAGCATCGCAACAATCATTTAATTCCAAATACGGGCGCTTTTGATGAAGCGCTGTCTTCCAAACTGTTAAAGGCTTTCCCATCACGGCTTGCCAAGCAAACTTATTCACGGCCGTATGGAAGCGCATCCCTGCAGAAGTGCCATAGATTGTCCCTAAGCGACAAATAACACCTCTTAAACCTTTTTGAAATAAAGAGTTTAAATACTTTTCTTCATTTATTTTACTTTCCGCATACGGACTTTGCGGCTGTAAATCCGCGCATTTTTCATCTACCAATTCAGACTGAGAGCCATATACACTGGTTGAAGAAGGAAAAATAAGGGGGATTTGTTTTGTAAAACATGCATCTGCAATGCGTTTGGTTGAATCAAAATTGTTTTGGTGCACCTTTTCTGGCTTGTCGGCAGAGCCTGCTGCATCTGTCATTGCTGCCAAATGCACAACAACATCTACACCATTTAAACAAGCATCTAAATCTGCTTTACGAACATCTTCTTCAACAAATGTGTAACCCACATTATCAGGCAAATTAAACAAACTTGTATAGCGCTGTGTTGATAAATTATCTAACATCACAATATGTGATATAGAACAATTTTCATTTAGCTTTTTAATTAACTGAGAACCAATATGCCCCAATGCACCTGTTACAAGTATTTTCATTTGATCCCTCTAAACACTAAAAAATTGTCATAATTTCTGATGTAATCATCTTGATCATACAGGTGATCCGTCATAACCATCAAGACACTACCAGATTCATATTCTTGTTCTGCCCAAATTGTTTTTGGTATCAACAACCCTTTAGACGGAGAGTCTAAAACAACCTCTTTCTTTTGCATGCCGTCATCACACAAAACCTTACAAGTTCCCTTTAATGCCACCAAAAGTTGTGCACATTCTATATGCGTATGAAAACCACGGCGGCATCCATTTTGCGCTACAATTGTAAAAATGCGTTTTATGTCAAAAGGAACGTCGTCACAAGCCTGATAAACAGAAAGATCAGCGTCCTCTGACTGAAAAAATGGAAATTCAATAAGTTTAATATCCGATATACTATGCATTTAGTTTCTCGTAATGGTGCTTAAAATTTTTTTAATACCATTACTCATACACTCTATTTGTTCTTCCGTTAAATTTAATGAGCATGGTAAATTAATTCCACGTTCAGAGATATCATAGGCTACTGGACTATTTTTACGACCCTTTTCAACATCCCCGCCAAAGGCAGGTAAAAGTGTTAATGGATAAAAGAAAGGACGGCTCGGCAACCCCAGCTTACCGAGCTCATCCATTATATATTCTTTTGTAACAGCATATGATTTGCCAAAAACCATTGCGGTACACCATAGGCCATTATGCACATTCTCAGGTTCTGGATTTAAAAATACATCAGGGACATCCTTAAAATGCTCTTGAAATCTTTTCCAAATCCAGCGCTTTTTCTCTACAAGCTCATCAATACGCAAAAATTGCGCATACCCTAAAGAAGCTGATAAATTTGACGGCATATATTTAAATGTAACCTCTGTATTAAAATACGTTCCAGGTGCACGGCCGTGATCCCTTAAAAACTTACAACGTTCGAACAGTTTGTCATCATCTAACAGCAACATCCCGCCTTCACCGGTGGTAATCGTCTTTGTACGGTGAAAACTGAAAACAGATCCAATACCAAATTTTCCGGATCTAATATTATTTAACTTTGAGCCCAAAGATTCTGCTGCATCTTCTATTAAATATATTCCATGTCGATCACAAATAGCTTGTAATGCATCCATATCAGCCATGTTGCCAAAAAGATTCACCACAATAACGGCTTTTGTTTTTTTTGTTATTTTTTTCGCCACCTCTTTTGGATCAATACACCAGCTTACAGGATCTATATCACAAAATACTGTCTTTGCACGTTGATACGTTATAGGTGCTGCACTTGCAATCCAAGTACACTCAGGAACAATAACTTCATCATCCTCACCAATACCCAAACCCTCTAGTAATAAATGAATTGAGGTAGTGCAATTTGGTGTCATCAATGCATGTTTACGGTCATGATATGCAGAAAATTCTGCTTCAAATTTTTCAACGTATGTATAGGCATCTTTGCCGTACCAACCATGACGCAAAGCATCAAGAACAATTTTCTCTTCAAACTCAGTCACAGATGGGCCAGCCATATAAATTTCATTTGTCATTGAAACTATTCCTTTTCTATATTGTTATTTATAAATCTTGCGGGAACTCCAGCAACGATTGTATCTGCTTGAATGTTTTTTGTTACGACAGCCCCAGCACCTATAATACAATTTTTTTCAATATGTACCCTAGGCAGTACAGTTGCACCAGCACCAACCCAACTATATTGATCTACAGATACTCTTCCACATAAAGTTGCTGCTGGGCCTATTTCCACCCCATCGGATAATTTATTATGGTGTTCAACAGTTGAACGCGTATTTAGAATTACCTGTTTGCCTATTACAGAACACGCATTAACTATTGCGCCTTTCATAATTTGCACTCCATCTTCTATTATTACGTTACTATCCAACAGTGCAGAATGATCACAAATATTGACAGCTGTAATACCTAAAGATGTTAAATAGTTATGAATCAAACATCGCGCATTTCCATATGGATTTCCTATAGCAACAATAAAGCCGTAATCATTAGGTTTTCTTCCATGAAACCATTTGTCAAAATTATTCTTTCCAGAAAGCAACTCGACTGAACTTAATGGAGATACCTTTCCCGGTGTATCATCAATAAAAATGTCATATTTAGAACCAAGCGACTCAATAATAGGTTGCAAAACTATTGCTTGATCCCCAGCCCCCCAACATATTAACTTTTTTTTAAAATTATTTAATTTCATTATTTTTAAATATCATATTACGTGAATGTTTTAATCTATACCCATCTGGCAACGCAGAATTGGGTAGGTTATCTTGTTCTAGTATTCTTGTTTGAAAATAACTATCATAAATCAAGATAAAAGACAAATAATTGATAACACCCTTAAAGTCTTTCAAATCATATATGTTAATTGCTATTTTTTTATCATAAAAAATTTGGTGACTAACAAATGTTGGCACATCACCTGCTAGCAAATCTGAAAAAACAAAATATTTAGGATTATATTTTTCATTTAAACTTGTCAGTAACCCCTTCCAGTCCTCAATATATTGCAATGTAGAACCTATATGAATGATATCCACGTCACGATTAACATCATCTAAAGAAGAATGAAAATGCAGAATATCTGAATCAAAAGCATCAGTGTCTCCGCCCGCTTCTGCAAACGAATTATAAACACCTTGCCATAAAGATTGGTTTAAATGCACTTGAGGTACCCATTACGCGTATATGAATTAATAGCTTTATAATTATATGGATTTTCTCTAGTAAAATTTTTATTTTCAGCTAAAAACTGATCGACAGCCGTACGTGGATTATCACCTACCCCCCAAGGGCGTGGACGATGCGTTTGCTTCGGCAATTCTTCCACAATCGTATCCGATACAACTAAATAATCTCCTGATTTTACCAGTGGGGCCCACGTATTCAACTCGTTATATACATGTTCATGGGTATGGTTACTATCAAGCAATACCATTACTCTATCTGTTGGTTTAATATGTTTCTTCACCTCTGATACGACACTATCATCAGTAGAAGAACCTCTAAATAATTGAATTCTTTTGGAAAAATTATACTTCATTACAGGATCAGTATTTGTTTTGTCCAAAACTTTATCAATTGCTAATACTTTTCCTTTACCAATCAACTCTAAAATGGATGCGTACAAAGCAACACTTCCCCCCCAAGCAATACCGGTTTCAAGAATGACATCAGGTTTCGTTTCCCAAATAATTTCTTGTGCTAATACAATATCTTCTGGCATTTGGATAATAGGGATGCCTAGCCATGTCCAATTATATGCATAATTCAATTTATCAGACACTGTTACAAAATTTAGCGCAGCATCATGCAGCCCCTTATTTTCATAGTTTTTTTTAATATTCACTTCTTTTTCTTGATCAAATTTTTTTCTATCGAACATACTGATCTTTCCTTTTATAGTTGTATTTTGTCTATATTTAACCCCGGATAGAGTGGCAGGGTCAATATTTCTTTTATGATTTTATCTGTAACTGCCAACCCATCAGGACTGATTCTTATCTTATTGAGGTACGCCGTGTGCATATGCACAGGGTGCGTATAATGGATACTTGTTATTATATCTTTTGCCTCTAACTCCTTTTGCAAAATTTCGCGCTCAGAAGATCGTACAACATATAAATGATACATATGCGCACAGTCTTCTCTCATCTTGGGATGTTTCACTTCAGCAAGATTAAAGTTCTCACGATAAAATTGTGCAATTTCTTGACGTTTTTGATTTGATTCATCTAGATATTTTAATTTAATCCGTAAAATTGCTGCTTGCAATTCATCAAGGCGGGACACTGTACTAATATGATTTTCTGCAACGCGTTCAGCATTCCATCCATACTGACGAAGCTCGCGTATATTTTTATCTACCATCTGATTATTTGTAATAACGCCACCACCGTCACCAATGGCACCTAAATTTTTTGTTGGGTAAAAACTAAAACAGCCAGCGTCCCCCATAGTACCAACGATGCGTCCTTTATATAAAGAACCATGCGCCTGGGCGCAATCTTCAATAACTTTAAGATTATATTGTTTTGCAATTGATAAAATAGCATCCATATCACAAGGTTGACCGTACAGATGAACCGGAATAATAGCTTTGGTTTTATCCGTTATTGCAGCTTCTATTTTACGCGGATCTATTGTATAAAAGTCTTCTTCAATATCAACTAAAACAGGTGTTGCCCCTGTTTGGATAATAGCTGACGCTGTTGCAAGGGCCGTGTGAGAGACAGTAATAACGTCATCACCAGAACCAATGCCTAGTGCTTTTAACGTTAGTGTTAAGGCATCTGTTCCACTGCCAACACCAATGCAGTGTTCTACACCATGATAAGCAGCAAACTCTTTTTCAAAAGCGGCAACTTCAGGCCCTAAAACGTATGGTCCGTGATGTAATACCTGTTGAATTGCGGCGCTTATTTCATCCGCATAGGGTTCAAACTGTGCAACGGGATTAGCGCAATATATTTTATCCTGCATTTTTCACCATATAATCATCAGGACTCACAACTTCTACCCTTGGAACAAACACAATCCATTTACCGCCGCGTGCTGAAAATTCTGTTTCTTTACTGAAAATTTCACGGGCGTGATTCCAACCAAACAATACAATGTAATCAGGATTATCATTCTTAAAATCTTCATACGGCTTAATTGGAATATGCATACCTGGACTAAACTTACCCTGTTTGATAGGCGTTGTATCACAAATATATTCAATTAAATCGGGTCCAACATTGCAATAATTCAGAACTGTTGTACTTTTTGATGTTGCAGCATAACCAACAACACGTTTTCCGTCAGCCTTTAATGTTTTTAACAAATCAACAAAATCAGTTTTACTTTGCGCGCAGTTTTTTGCAAACTGTTCATAAGTTTCTAGTTTGTCTAAACCAAGTTTTTTTTCAAAAGCCAACTGTTTTGTAACAGATTCTCGCATTTTATGCGCACCTTTTCTACATAAGAAATAACGCATAGACCCACCATGTGTATGCTGCGGTTCTACATGAAAAACTTCAAGGCCGTGTCGCTCAAAAGCATAATTCACAGACTGAACACTAAACAAATAAACGTGTTCATCATAAATTTGATCATAAGAAGTTTTTTGAATAATATCGCCTAAGTATGGGTCTTCAAAAACAAAAATACCTTTGTCTTTCAACAACAAATCAACTCCTGCGCCAACTGAATTTAAATCAGGTATATGGCACATTACATTAGCAGCAGATATAATATCAGCTTTACCGTATTCACCAACAATTTCTTGTGCCGTGTTTTTACCAAAAAATTTACTAATCGTATTAACACCTTTTTGACGCGCAATTTCTGCTACATTCGATGACG
>CAZTIE010000039.1:0-11420 GCA_964613645.1 uncultured Verrucomicrobiales bacterium | reverse complement strand
CTGTTATATGTATATATAAAGCTTACTATATTGAAAAATAATAATATTACTTATTGTCAATGATAGTATTACTTTTTGTTTCGGATGTATAGTTCGCGTGCGCGTTTTAAGATGATGAGCTCTAAATCATCTTGTTGTTCCTGACTATTGTTATCATCACGCCACGTTCCATTTTTTAGAACTTGTTTAAAAAGCTTAAGGGATAAGCCGTCTGCGCGCAGGTCCTTCGTTGTTATGCGTGCGTTTATTTTAAAACGTTCAGTTGGGTCTTTTGGTGAATACCATTCAGTTGTAATAATACCGCCAACATTGTCGGATGCAGCAATAGGTGCAAACGTTAATGTATCTAATGTGGCGCGCCACAGAAAAATATTAATATGTAGATTGTTGGGGTTTGTATTTTGTTTTGGAGTAGACCCAAATTGAATACCTTCTTCACCAGCTAAAGAACCAAAATTGAATTTACGTTTCTCGTCTTGATCTTGCGGTGAATTTTGTTTTGAGGGGGTATCAGATGTACACGCCCCCAAAAGAATAGCATTTAATAACAAAAAAACTGTTTGTTTTTTCATATTGTCATACCTTAATGCAATACTGTTAATGCTACTTAAGCAGTCAGTGCTTTAGCGCGCTTAACAAGGCGTGATACTTTGCGTGAAGCTGTTGCCTTAAGGATAGTTCCTTTTCGTGCTGCGCGCATAAGTTCGCTTTCAGCGGCTACAACTAATGGCATAGCTTCTGCTTGAGACATTGCTTTTTGTGTATGCATACCAAGTGCAATTTCTGCTTTTTTAACAAAGGTACGTACACGGCTCATGCGATTGGTATTAACAAGTGTACGACGCTCAATTTGGCGTATGCTTTTTTTTGACGATGAATGATTTGCCATTTGTTTCTTTACCTTAAAGTAAAATAATTTAAACCTATGATATTTATACGCCATTACAGGTGCAAAAGTCAATATATTTTTTGTGCACTGTGCACGTTCAGTAGATATAAGATAGATTTAAGTCTGTTTGATAGTTAAGTTTAAGATAAAAGCGCAACACGATTAATATTTTTAGGTTGAAATGCTTTAATCATAGGAAAGTTGAATGTAACTTTTCTAAGGACAGAGCTTTGCATAAAAACAATAAGCCCTGTCACAAAGCTTAATACGACTGAACAAGTGAAGGGATTCAGTGTACTGCCAATAGTTTTTAGTTGAGAGTTGCCCCCTAAACCATAACGTAGGGTGGACTGTATAGTGAAATTTGCGATTAAACAAGTGCAAAAAAATATAACAAACGCAACAGTAAACGTTTTAATCGATGATAAATCGGCACGTACTGATTGTTTGGGTGCAAGATAAATCTCTTGCTTTAATTGTGAATATGGTCGTAACATAAAAAACCTCTCCTTGATTATTTATTGTAAGGGGGTATATGTTAATAAAGAGTTTATATAATCATTTTATGTAGTTTTTTTATTTTTTATGACAGTTAGCTTGTTTTCTACAATTAATCGTTATTTTGCAAAACGCTTTTTGTTTTGGTTTATGACAATTTCACTTGCCATTTTATTTATAGTTGGACTGTTTGAATTTATAGAATTGCTGAGACGTTCTATGGGGCGACCATACATTGGTAGCCGATCTTTATTAGAAATAACTTTGCTAAAATTGCCTTTCTACTTTCAAATGTTTTATCCCTTTATTATCATGGTCGCATCACAAGTAACATTATGGCGTTTTAATCAATCACAAGAAATTATAGCCGTGCGTTCTATTGGGCTTTCTGTGTGGCAAATTCTATCAAGCTTGATACTAAGTGTACTTGCCCTTAGTATTTTAAATTTAGCTGTATTTAACCCCTTTTCTGCCATTACACAAAATCGTGCTGATATTTTATACGCATCGCTTTTTAAAAAGAACGGTAATAGCCAGTTTTCGATAAATGAATCTGGATTATGGCTCCGGGAAAAAACACAAGATAAAGCAAGTGTGATTAATATAGAAACTTATAATCTAGCTGAAAATATATTTTTAAATATGAATATTTTTAAAACAACCTCAACTGGTGCTTTAGAACAGCGTTATATGGCAAAAAAAGGCACATTGATTGATGGTTTTTGGCAATTGGAGGGTGTGAAATTTTGGAATATAAAAGATGGTGAGAAAGATTTAGATGACCTTCAAATTAAAACGGATCTATCTATCAAAAAAATACTAGAAAGTAACGCAAAACCAGAAACGATTAGCTTTTGGAGTTTATCGAGCTTTATTACAGGCTTAAAAAAATCAGGATTATCTGATTTAAGATATAATTTACACTGGCATGTTCAACTTGCTAAAATTGGTCAGGCATTAGCCCTTATTTTATTAGCGGCTGTCTTTTGCTTGCACCCAACACGGTATAAAAAAGCATCGACACTTATTTTTTTAGGGCTTGTATCAGGGTTTGTTATTCATTTCTTAACAGACGTTGTGCATGCATTAAGCTTAGGAGACAAAATTCCTATTATTTTGGGGGCATGGTCGCCAGTCCTTATTACATTCTTATTAAGTACCGGACTGTTGATACATACAGAACAAGCACATTAGGGTGATTGATTAATGTCCTGTATTTTGTATAAACGTCATGTTGTGAAAGTGTTTAACCTGTTATTTACAGTGACGGGCTTTCATATAGTTTCACTTAAGGCCAGTGTACAAAGTAGTGATTTGACAGGTTCTAATGTAAGTACCGTAACTTATGTGCCGAATCAAAATGCTGACGCTGAGAAAGAATACCTGTTTTCTATGGATGATGATGATGATGAGCAGCCAAGAGAACGCAAACAACCGTTAACACCGCCACCACCTTCTCCTCCTACAAAAGAAACTGAATATTTATTTGCAATGGAAGAAGATGACCCTGTGCAGGATAATGAAGTGCCAATTGTGGAGCGTAAAGGTATGATGACTGTACCTCAAAACAATACACCAGTTCCAGAAGCACCAAAACGAAGGCAAGATGGATCGCTATCTCTACAAGAGTTTTCATTAAGCCCTGTTGTTGCGACAATGTTGCAGCAAGGTTCCTCATCTAAGAGGTAATACATTTTTAATTATTGCTGCCTAAAAACACTGACATTTTCTCATCATCTAGTTTTTCTGCACTATCTATAGTATCGTGATGTTCTATTTGATTATTGAACCAGGTATATTGACGCTTAGCGTAGTTTCGTGTTTTCTGCATCGTGCGTTCTTTCATAGAATCTAGAGATATATCACCCGCTAAATACTTTGCTATTTCACAGGCGCCTAGGGCATTAAAGATCGGTAAGTTTGTATCATCTGGATTGCTTTTTAAGAATGCTGACACTTCTTCTATAGCACCGTTATGTAACATGATATCAAAACGTCTTTGAATGCGGTCGTACAGAATTTCACGGTCAGGTTTTAAGTAAACTTTATACGCATACTTATCCAGTCCCTTTTCCTGTTGATCTTTAAAATGCTGAACAATGGATTTTTTTGTTTCTAAAAATACCTCCAAGGCGCGCATAAGTCTTTTATGATCATTAGGATGATAGAAATCTTTTATTAAAGGATCATACGCTATAACATGGGCATAAAAATCTTCATGATTATCATATATAGATTGCACCTTGCTTTTAATAAATTCTGGAATAGGTGGTATTTGCGATAGCCCTTTTAGTAAAGCCATAATGTAAAGCCCTGTACCGCCAACCACAACAGGTGTTTTTCCCGCCAGCCAAGTTTTATTTAAAACAGGTAGTACTGTATTTAACCAAACGCCGGCTTTGGGTTGTGCTGTAGCTTCTAAGTATCCATATAAATGATGTTGAATACCTGACATTTCTGCTGTTTGTGGTTGGGCTGTTAGTAACGGTAAATCTTTAAAAAGCTGTAAACTATCAGCGTTCACAACAGCACCATTGATTTTTTTAGCGATGCTTACGCCTAAAGCAGATTTTCCTGATGCAGTGGGTCCGGATACAATAACAAATGGTTTATGAAGCATGTAGTTTTATGTCTTTATTTTATCTTTTCTTCCATGAAAAGTAGAAAATGCAAAAAGGACAATCATTGAACAAATAGCAATAAGACCACTGACCATAAATGTTGATCTAAAATCATACAGGTGTGAAATTTCACCTGCCACCCGGCCCCCAACAAATAAAGCTGCTGCCATAATAAGGTAGAAAGCACCTATACCTGTTCCACGAAGATAAAACGGAATTTTATCGGTAATAATTGCAATGAACATGCTTTGTGTTATGCCTACTTGGATACCCCATAATGAAACACCAAGCAGCATTACCCAATCTGCTTGTGCAGTAGCGAGGCAAAAATCAGCACCTATTAATGTGATAATACCAAAAATCAAAACACGTACGCGTGGCATTCTGTCTGAAATGCTCCCAACAGGATAAGAAATCAACGCATTGAAACCATTATAAAACATAAGAATGAACTGTGTTTGTGCAGCTGTATAAAAAAATGTTTCTTTTGCATGTAGCAACAAAAAGCTTTCACTAATACGTGCTAAGAAAAAGACAAAAACGATTGCCATTAAGCCCCAAAAATAAGAACCAAGGCGTAAGAAATCGCGAATATGAATAGGGTGCTTATCTTTAACAATTTCAATTGCTCCATCATCTTTTGGTGTTGGCTCATGAACAAAAAACCATAAAATACACATACCAATAAATGCTGGAATTGTTGCCATCCAAAATGCATAGGTATAATCGTCATTACTATGGGTCATTAACCACCAACTAACACCACCACCAACGCAAGAACCTGCTTGGCTCCATGCCTGACGTAGACCAAAACAGGCACCTTTAAATTCTTCCGGTGCAATATCACCAACTAAAGCATCACGTGGCGCAGATTGAATACCGTTACCAAGCCTGTCTAAAAATCGTGCCGTGAATATGGCTTCAATTGATGGAAATATAGCAAGAATAGGACGTGCTAGTGTGATCATGGCAAAACCAATCAGCATAAGTACCTTACGACGCCTTAAATAATCACTTAACATGCCTGAAAATAGCTTTGTAACATTTGACAAAACTTCAACAGAGGCTTCAAGGAGGGCGATCACAACAATCGTTGTTGATAATGAAGACTTCATATACAGTGCACATAGCCCAAAAACGATGACAGAAGAAATATTAAGTAAAAATCCAGCAAGTCCAATAGCCCATATACTGGCTGGAATAAATTTAAATATTTTAAGAAAAGATTGTTTCATATGCCTTACGATATTGAATTTGCACAATAGATTTTCAAGGTTAGCATATTTTTAATTGTAGATGTAAAAAAAATCAACGTGTACAGTAAAAACTATACACCTAGTATGGGGTCCAAATGTTTGTATTCTTGTGGCATCGATATCTTCTTCTTTGTTTGCACATGGAGTATATACCGATACCGTAAAAGATCATAATTGATAACAATTTTTAATCACTTTGGTGCCCTTTAAACTTGCATGTGACCAGGACATAGTTTTGGCACTTATCTTACTAAGACTGCGCTAATACGTAAGGTAATATGCCACCACTTATGTAATAGTTCATTTCTTTTTGGGTATCTATACGGCACAAGACAGTTGTTGCGTGGGTCGATCCATCTTGATATTCAATATGCATATCTAAAGAACAAGAAGGTTTCATATCTTTATGGATGCCGTAAATACTAATTTTTTCAAACCCTGTTAGCTTTAATGTTTTTCGTGTTTCCCCATCTTTAAACATCACAGGAAGCACACCCATGCCGATAAGATTAGACCTGTGAATACGTTCAAAACTTTCGGTAATAACAGCCCTTACACCCTGTAAACGTGTTCCTTTTGCGGCCCAATCACGAGAAGACCCTGTTCCATATTCTGTACCGGCGATAACGACCAAAGGAATATTGTTTGATTTTGCGTGCATTGCTGCATCATAAATTGAGGTCACCTCTCCATTGATGGGTGATTTTGTATAACCGCCCGTAATATCTGGCGTCATTTCATTTTGAAGTCGAATATTAGCAAAAGTTCCTCGAATCATAACCTGATCATGACCGCGCCTTGAGCCATAAGAATTAAAATCCTCCGGTTGAACACCACACTTCATAAGGTAAGCACCCGCAGGGCTATTTTCCTTAATATTACCAGCAGGGGATATATGATCTGTTGTAATGCTATCGCCAAACAGCCCTAAAATACGGGCACTTTGAATATCATCCACAGCCACATTAACGCCGTCTTCAAAGTAGGGCGGCAGTTTTATATATCTACTGCCTTCTTTCCATGCATATGTTTGTGATGTAACTGTTTTAAGGTCTTGCCACTGTTTATCACCATCAAATACATGGGCGTAGCGCTCTTTAAAAAACTTTGGTGTGACACATTCATTTACAAGTGCCTTTATTTCTTGGGACGTTGGCCATAAATCTTTTAAGTAAACAGGGTGGCCGTCCCTGTCATTTCCTAATGGATCTTGATACATATTTAGCTTCGTTGTACCCGCTAAAGCGTATGCAACAACCAAGGGTGGGGAAGCTAAATAGCTAGATTTAACGTGCGGGCTAATGCGTCCTTCAAAATTACGGTTTCCAGATAAGACAGAGGCAACATCCAAATCATTCTTTTCAATACATTCTTGAAGCGCATCTTCTAACGGACCCGAATTACCAATACATGTCGTGCACCCATAGCCAACCAAATTAAAACCAAGCGCATCTAAGCTTGTCATCAAATCAGCACGTTCAAGATAATCTGTTACAACTTTTGAACCTGGCGCTAAAGATGTTTTAACCCAAGGTTTCACGGTCATACCTAAATCGTGTGCTTTCTTCGCCAGTAAACCAGCCGCAAGCATAACAGAGGGATTAGATGTATTTGTACAACTTGTAATGGCTGCAATTATAATGTCTTGATGGTGAATTTTATAGGGTTTTCCTTTAACAGGAAACGCATCATCTTGTGGTGCAATTTTACGGGCAATATGATGAACGTCTTGTAATAAAATTTTATCTTGTGGGCGTTTTGGCCCCGCAACGGTTGGCCTGATCGTGCTAAGATCAAGTGTCAATGTATCTTTGAATTCAGGTTCTTCATTTTCATGACGCCATAAAAACTGTTCTTTTGCATACGCTTCAATAAGATCTATTTGAGCAGAGTCACGCCCCGATAAACGCATATAAGATAACGTTTCATTATCAATGGGAAAGAAACCGCATGTTGCACCATATTCAGGCGCCATATTTGCAATTGTTGCCCTATCTGCAAGCGGCAAATGAGCCAATCCACTGCCAAAAAATTCTACAAATTTCCCGACAACACCTTTGGTACGTAATATGTTAACGATTGTTAAAACTAAGTCAGTCGCTGTTACCCCCTCTTGAAGCACCCCCATTAAACGCATACCAACAACTTCTGGTATAAGCATAGATATAGGCTGACCAAGCATAGCTGCTTCAGCTTCAATGCCACCAACACCCCACCCCAGAACAGATAGTCCGTTAATCATGGTCGTATGACTGTCAGTTCCAACCAATGTGTCTGGGTAGGCCAATGTTTTACCGTCAATTGCATTTGTCCAAACAACTTTAGCTAAAAATTCCAAATTTACTTGATGGCAAATCCCCGTACCTGGGGGAACAACCCTAAAGTTTTTAAAGGCTTTTTGACCCCATTTTAAAAACTCATAACGTTCTTTATTACGTTCATATTCAAAAGAAACATTTTGCATAAATGCTTGTTTTGACCCAAAACGATCAACCATGACAGAATGATCCACTACTAAGTCAACTGGAATGTGAGGGTTTACAGTATCTGGGTCTTTACCCATTTTGACACATGCATCACGCATAGCAGCAAGGTCAACAACAGCAGGAACACCGGTAAAATCTTGACATAAAACACGCGCTGGTTTGAATGAAATTTCGAACGTCTCAAAATCAGATTCATAAAATCTTAATATCTTTTGAATCGCTGAACTTGCTTCTTTTGTTTGTTGACGCAGCAAATTTTCTATTAATATTTTAATAGAAAAGGGTAGCTTTTTTATAACATCCCCTGCGTTTAATGTTTTAAAGGAGAAGTAGTGGTACGTTTTGTTATGAACTGAAAGTTTTTGCATCATGTTTTCTACTATTAAGTGCGTACTTTAAGCCTACCGCTCTTAACCTCTTTGTTCAAGATTTGCTATGAAAAACTTTCAGGTGCATCGAACATCAAGGGGAATTTGTTTGTTGGGGCCCTAATTAATACTTGAACACTATGTCCTATTGATTAGGGCTCATCTTTTTATGGCCTAACTATTTGTTGTTATTAGGAGGCTTGATGTGCATGTTGACGAGCACGTTTTGTTCCTTTGTGAGCACGTCTTTCTTCTTTGTGAGCACGTTTTTTGTCTTTGAAAGCACGTTTTTCTTCTTCACTCATACCCTGCATTTTTTCCTCTTTGTGAGCACGTCTTTCTTCTTTGGTCATAGTCTTTTTTTGCGGGTGCCCATTATGCACAACTGCATCTTCTGTAGTATTAGCATGTAGCACACTACTGCTACTAGTTGTACAAAAAAACAATCCTGATAATAATATGCTTGATAGAATTTTTTTATTTGTCATTATGTAACCTCTTAACACTATTGCATGAAGTTTAACCATTAAACCTCTTGTAGTATTCATATTTTATCAATTAATAGTTAACAAATAGTAAATAATTCTATGTTTTTTTTAAAAAAAATTAGAATTATAATTCACTACGCCACACATAATACGTAACAGTTTTAGCATAATAGTAATCAAAAAAAAGCTAAGTTTGTGGGCTATGGCTGGCCAATTTTTGATTGTTGAAAACATGAAATTTCCTGACAACAATAGGCCATTAAACATGAATGTGACGGGCCTTAAAATGCCAAATCAATTGTTACGAATCGCTTCTCTTGCAATATTATTAATAAAAATTGGTGGTATCTCTATTAGCGCTTAGCTATTTTTACTTTAAATTTGTTTTGACAAATACACCGTCTAATATTGCGGAAAAATCCTAATATAAATAATGGCACACGCACATAAGATACTTTTCCAATGGTCATTAAGCAATATCTTAGGCTTCGTATTTAGCGGTACTTCAAAACATTTGTGACTAAACGACAATCTAGCACAACTTCATTACCTGTACGAACCGTTGGATTATTAAGCCTATTTTGCTCACACAATTGAATAAATTCCTTAACTTTTTCCGTGCTTTCAGATTTGTCCATAAAATAGTTTTTTATGCTCCAACACATTTGTGCAACCGTTCTTTCCCGTACTGCGCCCACTTCCAGATGCAGGAACTCTGCATATTTTTCAACAATAGACGGCGGTATATCTTTTTCACGCCGCGCTGTATCTTCCACAACTTTTTTACTTGCCAAAAAATTAACGCCATGTCCCGCAGCTGCAACAGCACTACCCATGCCTAGTGGTTCCATTTTAATAAATGTTAGCAATCCACCTTCAGCTAAACAAACCGGATGCACAATTTGAGAGAATAAAATATGGGTATGGGAATAAGGTAATAATTTTAAGATTCCTTGATCAGCCTCTAAGCGCATATCGATACCGAATTGTGATTCAGGGCTGCGGCCCGCATGATGTGACGATCCTTTTAAATCTGGATCACGCCTGTAAGCAAAATTACTTTGCGTCCAAGTGAAAGCGTTATCTTTTGGATTGGGGGCGCCAGTAACTAGACGAACATAATCTGTTAAATAGTGTAAAATATTATGCTGTGCTTCTATCAACGTCCATGATCCGCGCGAAATCGCTGGGACATTTTCTTGAGTACAAGCGACTTTATCTAAATACCAACACAACGCAATAATAGAAAAAAGTCGATGTTGTCTATCTTTAGAATATGTTACATCTGTACTTTTATTCCATCCTCTCAACCACAGTGAAGGCATACATCCAGCTGTCACTGGTGCATAAAGCAATTCGGGTATATTAATCCCCATAACATCATCAAATAAAATAGTCAGCGTTGGGTCAGTTAAATCCTTAGAAGCGACACTTGTTACACTTTCAGAAATAGGTGCGTATTGCCAAGATTGTAAAGCCTTAAAAACCTGTTCACCCTTCTCCACAAACAAACGCTCTACTTCTGGCGACACACTATGTAAACGTTGCGGTGCTGTTTTCACATCCGGCTCATTAGTTGGAGATTCAGCACCTTCAAATGTTCCCATTATCACAAAAGCAGCTGTAATAGACTTGATAATTTTTTTCATTTTTTTTAAATTTTCAGTTTTATAGTTCAAGTATAACATGAGCTGATACGTCTGTCAATAATATGTTTAACTGGATTGTACATCCCAATATTCGTTTTTCTATGCTAGACTATGAGAGTGTGACACTATCTTTTTCACCCTTACCAGAGGTTTGTATGTTTTTTAACACTATATCTGTTAAACTTTTCACGTTTTTAATACTGCTGCTACCTACCTTTTCTTTTGGAAATTTTAGTTCTAAGCGAACCGATGTACATATTGCAACAACCCATATTCCCGACAATGGAGGGGAATTTTATGTTGTCGTCACCTTTAAACCCAAAAATGGGTGGCATTTATATTGGGAAAATCCAGGTGATGCAGGTATGCCACCAAAAGTAAATTTTACATTACCTGACCCGCAAGATACAACATCGCTTTTAGGTTACCCTACGCCCAAACTACTAAGCACACCACCGCTCACATCTTTTATATATGACGAACCTTTTTCTTTAGTGTATCAATTAAATTTGCATAGTAATGTTAGCCCCGAAGATATATCAGTGGATGTAAATTGGCTTTCGTGCAAAAAATCTGCTTGCGTACCTGAAACAGTAACGTCCACATTAAAAGATGCTGAAGTTTTGCCAACTAAAACCGTCCAAAGTATTGTAGATGCCCTGCCCCAACTTTTGTTTAAAGGAAAAGCGTATCAAAAAGATAATGAACTGGTATTAAGGTTCCCGCAAAAAACAAGCGTACTTAAATCGGCTTATTTCTTTTCAAAGGATAAGCATCAAATAAAATATGATGCAAAACAAATACTTAACCAAATCAATACTGGTGATTTAAAAGACTCTTACACAGAGTTAAACATTAAACTGTTTCAAAAAATAGACCATGTTAATGGGTACTTAACAGTTGAAAGTGCAGACGAAAGCACAACATATATAATAGATCACCCGATTGTTGATGCACCCTACACGCCAACATCACAACATATGATTTTTGTTCTATTTCTTGCCCTTATTGGTGGGCTTCTGCTTAATTTGATGCCATGCGTTTTTCCGGTTCTATCATTAAAAGTTTTAAGTTTAATGAACTATGCACCCACACGCGCCAGTACGCTACGGCATGGTTTATCGTATACAGCAGGAATTTTTGTAAGCTTTATGGTTTTATTCAT
>CAZTIE010000038.1:0-11585 GCA_964613645.1 uncultured Verrucomicrobiales bacterium | reverse complement strand
CTGCTTGAGGTGGTTTGAAGCCTACGCTTGAATCTCCGACTACGAAGAGTCTACCCCACACCTTTTCAAGAGCTTATGCTCTCGTTCTTTAGGTCCCTAAAACCTCCTCCTATTGCTCTATGGCACACTGTGACAGAACCATTTTTAGTCATCCATTTTTAAGGCTGCAATAAATGCTGATTGTGGAATTTCCACATTACCAAATTGGCGCATTTTTTTCTTACCCTTTTTTTGCTTATCAAGAAGCTTTTTCTTACGGCTAATATCACCACCGTAACATTTTGCCGTCACGTCTTTGCGCATAGCAGAAACCGTTTCTCGGGCAATAATTTTGCCACCAATGGCTGCTTGGATAGCAATTTTAAATAGCTGTTTTGGTATTAAATCTTTCAACCTAGAGCATAATAGACGTCCTCTTGATTCTGCTCTAGAATGATGAACCATGAGTGACAGAGCATCAACAGGCTCTTGATTTACTAGGATGCTAACTTTTACAAGATCACCCTCTTTATAGGAATCTGCTTGATAATCAAAAGATGCATATCCGCGTGTGATTGATTTTAGACGATCATAAAAATCGAAAATAATTTCATTTAATGGTAAACGATAAACTACCATTGCACGAGAACCTGCATAGGTTAAGTCAATTTGTTCCCCACGGCGTTCTGTACAAAGTGTCAAAACGGGGCCCAAATATTCATCTGGCACCATAATTGTTGCTTTAATCCAGGGTTCTTCAATGGTATCAATTTTCATAATATCTGGCATATCTACCGGATTATGCATCATCATTTCTGTGCCATTACGCATATTTAATTTATAGACAACACTTGGTGCTGTTGTAATTAAATCTAAATTAAATTCACGTTCTAAACGTTCCTGAATAATTTCTAGGTGCAGTAAACCTAAAAACCCACACCTAAAACCATAGCCAAGGGCCGCAGAGCTTTCTGGTTCAAAATGGAAGCTGGCATCATTTAAACGTAACTTTGCAAGTGAATCACGCAGTTTTTCAAATTCTGAAGAATCAACAGGGAATAAGCCACAAAAAACAACGGGGACGGAGGGATTGAATCCCGGAAGTGCTTTTGCACACGGACGTTTTTCTTCGGTAATCGTATCACCAACATTACAATCAGCAACCTCTTTAATGCTTGCTGTAATAAAACCAATTTCACCAGGCTTTAAACATTTTACCAGTTCTTTTTTAGGTGTAATAATACCGGTACGATCAACCTCATATGTAACACCATTAGACATCATTTTAATTTTTTGGCCAGCCTTTAATGTGCCATCCACAATACGGACTAAAATCATAACACCCAAATATGGGTCATACCAACTATCAACCAACATGGCCTTTAACGGACCATCTTCACCAAATTCAGATTTAGGGGCAGGTAAAGTTGATACAATTTTTTCTAAAACATCTTGAATACCAAGACCTGTTTTAGCAGAAATATTAACAGATTCTGATGTGTCTATACCAATCACATCTTCAATTTGCTGACAAACACGTTCAGGGTCTGCTGCCGGCAAATCTATTTTATTAAGAATCGTAATAATTTCATGGTCATTATCAATGGCCTGATAAACGTTGGCTAGGGTTTGCGCTTCAACACCTTGGGATGCATCCACGACCAAAAGAGATCCTTCACAGGCCGCTAAAGAACGACTAACTTCATACGCAAAATCAACGTGACCTGGTGTATCCATTAAGTTTAATTGATACTCTTTGCCATCCTTGGCCTTGTATAAAAGGCGGACTGTTTGGGCCTTGATCGTAATACCGCGCTCACGTTCAATATCCATTGAATCTAAAATTTGCGCTGACATTTCACGTTTTTCTAGACCATCACAAAATTCTATCAGCCTATCGGCTAGCGTGGACTTACCGTGGTCAATATGGGCAACAATAGAAAAATTTCGAATATGGTTCATGTACATTTTTATTTATAAGTATTCAACAAATTCTACCATACTCCGTTTCAAAAATGCAGATTCATTATATGTGCATTATGAATTAATATTTCGTGATATACTTTTTAGGCGTCAATATTAATGGATTGCTGCCCTGCGTTCTGCGCATCTACAATATTTGCGTAAAAACTTGGAACATTTCGCCATTGTTGCGCAATGGACTTTAAACTGTTTATCAGTTTTTCCTTTTTTTTTGGATTATGATCACTGGCTAAGCTAGAAATTGTACGCATTAGTTCTATAAAGTATGTTTGCCAATCTAAAGTAGACTCTACGTCTTGTGCACGACTATCAATTTGCATGCCATCCAAAGTAATATCGATCAATAAGCCTGACAACCCTTCACACAGCGTCAGGGTATCACTCACCTTATTACATGCTTTTTCAAATTTTTTTTCAGCATATAACACTTCAGATTCTTCAATTTTTTGTGCAATTGCCTCAAATGCAAGTGCTGCATTTTCTTGCACGGGCTTACTTTCAGATTGTACATTTTGATACACGTTAATATTTTTACTATAAAATGACATAACTGTTTTAATACCCTTTCATTGCAACAGCTTGCATAGCGCGCAACATCTTAGTTATTTGCGCTACTTGATCTGCTATTTTTGTTGCACGCTCCATAGCACGCACGGTACGTGCATATATGGCGTCTGCTCGCTTCTTTGTATCATCAATTTGTTTCTTAAAGTTACCTTTTTCAGCGATAAGTTTATTGGTAGCGCGCGCTAACGTTCCTTTAGAATCTTTATTGTCAACAAGATAACCACTTAAGGAATGTTCCATTTTCGCTGCTATCCCTTGTGTTAATTTCATAGTCATCGTTTGTGTTGAAGTTGGTGGTGTTCCTGTATGGATAAGCGTTATACCTGAAAAATTATTTTGAAAAGAAACTTTTCCTAAGGTTGATCTAACAGTTTCTGTCTTGCTTCCTAGGGTCAGGGTTACATCAAATAAATCTATACCATTAGCATCTTGCTCCCCTGTGGTATCAAATTGTAAATCAATATCTGCGCCAGCAATTTCTGCAGATAAATGGCTTGGAAATTCCAGTACTTTTACATCTGTATTTGATACTTCTGAATAATTACCCATAAGCTTTACAAAATCTAGTGTTTTATCTTGTATCATAGTGCCTAATTTTTGTGCATCAAATTTTATTTCGCCACCAAACACATTCCCCTCAGGCCGCTCAAAACCAAAACGTTGAAATTCTGTTGATGCATTGGATACCGTAATACCTGTTGCACCTTGTGTTATCTGATGAATCATGTCAACTGTTTGCATCACAAGACGATTACCATACAACAGATGCTTATCTTGTTCAGTTTGGGACTCATCAGATTGCGCTTCTATCAAGTGGGGGGCGAGAAATTTCTTCACTTCATTTAAAGACGTAATCCATTCATTCATTTTTGCAGTTATTGCATCGCGGTTTAATGTGAAATCCAAAAGTGTTGCTTCTGACATTGGTGCTAAAGCATTAAAACTAACACCTGCAATAACATCTGAAATATTTGTATTGGTATCACGGACATACTGTGTTCCATCAACTGTTATTTTGGCTTGCAACGTATCTTTTGCAACGGGTGTCATTGTCGCAAATCCAAGGCCAGTCGGATCAGCATGATTTGCTGTACCTGTTAAGTCGATTGGTTCTGCTAAATTTTGTGCAGATAATTTAAGAGAATAGTTTCCTTCTGACAGCATCACAGCGGATGCTTTAACATTTGTGTTCCCCGTTTCATTGTTAATTTTTGCAACAATAGCATCTAATGTATCTGCTATATCTATAGAAATTGTTGTACCATTAATCACAAGAGAATCAGAAAAATTTAATGCAGTTGTTGTGTCAGGAAAAGTATTACTAGTTGTCATATTATCGCGTTTGGCAATTTGATTTACCTGAATATCATAGGTTTTATCAAACAACGTCTTTGAATATTTGGGCGTCACTTCTAAATAGGCTGCACCCGGCATACCACCAACGGGAGTCATAACCGGAACTAAATTTTGTAGAATATTTGTTTTAAAAAAAGAATTCTTATTAATGAGCTGGCAATTAACTTTTTGAAATGCTGTAACAACTTCTTTTAGCCTTCCAAGTTCTGTAAGTTTTTTAGCACCTAAATCTATTTTATCTTGTGTGGGCTGCCTTGCAGCAATTGTAGCTTGTTTTAGCTTTTCAGCAATATCCAAAGGGTCAATACCATCTCGCACAGTGGAAACGATAGGTTTGCCATCAGCTGTTGTTTTAACTGAAAATGATGATGTGCCACTGATTGGATCTGCCATCTTAAAATTTAAATAAAATCACCTACTCTAGGTTAAGGCATATATATTTAACATAAAGTTAATAGAAACTATGTCAGTGCAATAAATTTAAGAATGATTCTTTGTAAACAGTTTTTGTATTTGCTTCCAGAAATTTTCAAAAACAACATATAGACCGCTATTTGACAAAACATCAGCACTTGTAATAAAAAAATCTATGAGCACATTAATGCCCAGCAACACGGCTAACATCTTGTGAGAAAAGCCAAGTATGCTTTCATATGGCGGATACAATACAAACATAACTCACTAAAGTATACCGAAGTGAATTGTAGGTATTATCGCAAACATGATCGCTTTAGCAGCAATCCGTGAGGATGAAGCAATTGCCGAATTATCCTCAAAGTTTGGTGCTCATGCGGTCATTTTCAAGTAAAGAAAAATCTATTAAAGATGACCATGATGCCGTGGTTAAAAACCGCCACACAAAGATAGGAGAACTCACAGTGGGGAAGGCTTTTTTAGAGGATGCCTCGCAGCGCTTAAGACTTCTCGAAGGCAAGAAATGATTAATCCTATCAATGATAATTTGTCGGTTGTAAAGCAGTGAAAACTGTTATCCATCAACAGATCGAACATATATTATGAACCCCGTTGAGCAAGTCCACTCAATCAAAAATTAATGCGCCTGATTGATGGGTATTCAAGCTATTTATCAGGGCCCCAAAACAAGTAATCCTAACCCTGAACACAAGGTCTATCCTTATTTGTTACGTAATATGAACATCTCGCTTCCCAACCAAGTTTGGTACACAGATCGTAATGCACCCCAAAATTTGGGCTAGCTCTAATCATAAGTTACCTATTGCTGAAAATTTACTAGATCGGCAGTTTGCAATAGAACGTCCTAACACAGTATACGTTGTTTTATGCACGTCTCCCGTACCTTACGGCTTGATTTTAAAATAGTGATGGAACAATGTTTCTACAGACCAAATACTTTTAATATTTGCTTGCAAACTGTTTCTAACAATGGCGGCTTTGGATCTGGTTCTTTTTCTTGTAAAGATTCCAAAAAAGCCGTATTTTCCTCTAAATGTTTTATAATAGTTTTACCAATTTGATCGACCATCTCTGGACTGTTTTTAATAACAGGTACAATCACTTTCCGGTGAATATTTAATGCCACAAGCGATGTTTGGGCACGCACCGTCGCCCGTCTTTTATCACCCATAAATAAGGCCATTTCACCAAAGTAATCAGCAGGGCCTAAGGTTGCAACCACTACTTTTTTCTTTGTTTCAGGGTCTGTTATTACAATATCAACTAGGCCTTCTAAGATAACGTACATAGAATCGCCGTCATCACCCTCAACACATATGTCCTTACCTGGGGCAAAAGTTTCTAGATTCTTTTTATTATTAATTTTTTTAATATGGGACGCGCCAAGATCTTTAATGATAGGTGTTTTTTGCAAAAATTCATTTAATAACTCAAGACCATCAACGTGTTTCCAAGCTGGATCTTGATCACGACGCTCTGATATAATATATTCACCAAGTGTTTCAGAAACGGATATTTTGTAACCATGTAATGCATTCATCATGGCTTGAATCGCATTATGACGCGTAGGCGCTTTTTGCGAATAATCGGTCATTTTATAACGACAGTTATAAACAATGCCACCCTCTGTCATTTTCATAGCAAAAACTTTCGCTTCTTTCTTATGAACGCCTGGAGCATTTATCAGTGCTGCACACAAAATGCGTTGCGCTCGTTCTGTTGATACATTGTAATCTATCGTGATCTCAACACTTTCCCAAAATTCGCCTTCACTGCTTATATTTTCATACTGATCTTGTGAAAAGCGACTGTTGGCAATAACCACCACCGTATTACTTATGGTCATCAAGGTAATAGATCGCCAGTTATGACCAATAACACGTCCTTCTGCACCTGATGATAGACGCACCCAGTCACCATTTGAAATGCGACCCTCTACATCCATCATAATACCAGAAAAAAAATCAAGGATTGGCCCTTGCAAGGCCATAGCAAAACCAACACCAGCAACACCACCGGCCGTCATTAAACCAAATAAAGATTGCTCAAATATAACAACACTAATAAACGAAACGGCGAAAATAATAATAAATCCATTAAGAAGTGTTATTAAAATTTGTGGGGCTGGCTTCCCCTTTTTTTCTTCGTACCGTACCCATAGATTTTTATTAACAAATTTAATAGATAAAAATGCGATCAGTAAAATAAGTACAGAGTAAACAAAGTCTGGTGTCTGATACGTTGCTGTTCCCAGTCCATCTTCAACACGTCCTGTGGAGACTTCAACAGTGCTATCTGTATCATCATCTTCGTCTTCAGCTAACTGATCTTGAACGCGTTGTTTCGGATTAGTATTAAGGGGAGTATCATCGGATTCTGAAGACTCTTTCGTGTCAACCAACTCAATAATCTCTACATTATCGTTTTCTGTTTCGGTAGTCATATAGACCTAAACCTCTAACTCTTCACTTAATACGAATTTATCAACATGTGCATGACGACTATTTCAAGGCAGGCATACTTTATATTTATTATACGACTCAATGTATTAAAAAATTGTAAATATTATAAATTAAAAAATCTACTTGAGGGTTAGAAATCTTTTTTCAGTCCTGCTCATACTTTTCTGAAAAAACATCAAAGGGGGAGTAGAATAATAAAGGATGCTCAGTGTTCAACTGGACGCTACAGAGTTGGCGGAAATAGGAGCCTGGATGTTTGAGTTAAACACCACAAAAAAACACCCTTAGAAACCTAAGAGTGTTTTAATAATTTTTACTGTACAAAAAAGCTTATTCAGCTTTTGGTTCAGTTGTTTCTTCAGCTTTTGGTTCAGCTTTTGGTTCAGTTGTTTCTTCAGCTTTTGGTTGTGTCGATGGCTTATTACATTCAGCCATACATACTGTTGCACCAGCTATAACCATTGCTGCTATTTTTAGATATTGTGATACTTGGCTCATAATTATACTCTCTATTTTTAAATTACACTGATGAAATAAATTTCAGCGCTACACATAGTGTATGATAAAATATAACTTTATACAAACGTAATTATGTGTCCAACTTCAAACAGATGTGAGACACCCTTTGAATGATTAGTTATTGCAAATAAAGTCTCTATAAATAGAGAAAAAACCTCCAAAATGTTTTTGCACTTGAATATTGTTAAGAAAATTGAGAAATGCTATAGTGTGATTGGAAAGGGTGGGCAGAAATCTCGCCAACCCGGTCAGGTCCGGAAGGAAGCAGCCGTAACGAATCATTTTTGGGTCACCCTTTCTACTATCATTTTATGTAATTGAAGAGATGTCAGAAAAAAATACTGTATACCGCGTTCTTGCACGAAAATATCGCCCGCAAAAATTGTCCGATTTAAAAGGACAAGAACTGCTAGCTAAATCATTGCGCCAAAGTATTTCTGATGGTCGCATCCCACATGCATTTTTATTTCACGGTATTCGCGGTATTGGTAAAACAACAACCGCTAGAATTGTTGCAAAAGCTTTAAATTGTATTGGCGCAGACGGTAACGGTGTGATGACATCTGAACCGTGCGGTGTTTGCAAATCATGCGTATCCATTCAAGAAGATCGTCACCTTGATGTTTTAGAAATAGACGCGGCAAGCCATACCAGTGTCGATGATATTCGCGAATTAATTGACGCGGCGCGTTATAAGGCTGTTCAAGGTCGTTATAAAATATTTATCATTGACGAAGTTCACATGCTATCAAAAAGTGCCTTTAATGCGCTTTTAAAAACTTTGGAAGAACCGCCAGCACATGTGAAATTTATTTTTGCAACAACAGAACTTAAAAAGATTCCAGATACAATTTTGTCACGGTGTCAGCGTTTTGATTTGAAACGTATAGATCAGCCAATGCTGATAGAGTATCTTGGTTTAATTGCGCAAAAAGAAGGTTTTGAGGCAACGCCGCAAGCGCTTTGTGTTTTGGCACGCGCTGCAGACGGTTCTATGCGTGACGGCCTGTCTTTATTGGATCAATCTTTATCGTTAACTCAAGCGCAAAAATCCACAACAGTTGAAGCTGATCTAATTCGCGATATGTTAGGGCAAGCTGATCGTGGTTTATTGGTTGATCTTTTATCGGCGCTTATAAAAGGTGATGTAACAGAAGCGATTCAGGTTGTTCATACACTGTTTGAACGTGGCGCTGATGCGACCAGTGCCTTGCAAGATATCATGGATTTTGTTTATGCGATGGTAACTTATAAAACACAAAAAATTCAAACAAATCTTGGACTTTCTGAAGCTGAAACAACACAGTTTCTAGATCTTACACAAAAGACGCAATTATCTGTATTGCTTCAAAGTTGGCAAGTGCTTTTAAAAGGCTATGAAGAACTTTTAAAATCACCTTTACAAAAGCAATCATTAGAAATGATTTTACTTCGCTTATGTTATATGGTGCCTTTAACAATTATTGATAACTACATTCCCGGCGAATCAAAAACAGAGGCTGAAAAAAAAAATCCAAAATCTGAATTAACAGTTATTCAAACCGAACCAGAAAACATTAAAATTGACGATTTTGAGAGCTTATTGCAGGCTTTAGAATGTAAAAAAGAAATGATGTTGCACAGCCATATGCGACATGATGTACATCTTGTTAAATTCGAAATCGGTGTGATTCAATTTAGGGTTATACAAGGTGTTAAAACTGATTTTATTCAGCTATTAAGGACTTTTTTACACGATTATACAGAACATGAGTGGCTTATAGAATTAACGACAGAATCTGGGCAAAAAACACTGATAGAACAACAACACGATAAGCAAGAAAAACTTAATCAAGAAGCGATGAACCAAACCGTGGTACAATCAATCTTGAAAGAATTTCCAGACAGTAACACTTCAACTAAAAACAGGAAACAATCATGAAAAATATTGGTAAAATGATGAAGCAAGCGCAAGAAATGCAAAGCAAAATGGGCGCACTTCAAAAAGAATTAGACGCTTATGAAGTTGAAGGTTCTGCATCAGGTGGTATTGTGAGAACAACCGTTAATGGCAAAGGTAGCCTTGTTTCAATTAAAATTGATAAAAGCTTAATGGTGACAAAAGAGGTAGATATTTTGGAAGACCTTATTATGGCGGCTTTCAATGATGCAAAAACAAAAGTGGATAGCCATGTATCCATCGAAATGAATAAAATTAGTGGTGGCCTTGCTGGGTTAAATTTACCTTTCTAATACTTTTTAAAGAAAGCGTAAACGTACATGCAAAAAAGTTCTGGTATTCAGAATAAGACGTTTTTTATTCTGCTGTTTAGTATTATCGCAACAGCTTTATGCGTGCCATATTTACCACTGCATTATTTAAAAACTTTGTATACTATTAGTATTGCTATTAAAGATATTATTCTTTGGGCGCTGCCTTTATTTATCTGTTTTAACATTGCATTTATGTTAGACAGTATGCAAAAGCAGGCGGCGCTTTTAATTGTATCTGTTTGTGTTTTTGAATTTTTTTCTAATGCCATTTCTATGATTTTTGCTTATGGGTATGCAAAGTTAACACTTATTTCTGTTGATAAAATTCCTGCAGAAAATTGTATAGAATGCTTATCTCCCTACTTCTCTCTATCATCCGCCAGACCAGAGATTTGGTCTTGCCAAAATGGCGTTTTGCTTGGTCTTATTTTAGGACTTGTAATGGCTTACGTGCCAAAGCTCAGACTTGATTTAAATTTGCAATTTTTAAAACGAAAAGTGGATTTCTTTTTTTCTAAAATTATCATCCGTCTGATCCCGCTTTTTATTGTAGGCTTTATTGCCAACAGTTATCACATGGGCGTATTTGATAATTCCCTGATATATGGCAAGGCCATAATGCTGGCCTTTCTTGGCGTTGTTATTTATTGTTTCCTTATTTTTCTTGTTGGGCTGGGCACCATTCAAAAAGCACTTAATGGTATGAAAAATGTTTTACCTGCTTATATTTTGGCTTTTACCAGTGGTAGCAGTTTTGCAACCATGCCAACAACCATTAGTTGTACCGCAAAAAATTCTAAAGATCCTGAATTTCCCCAAGCAATTATCCCAGCCACAACAAATATTCAACAAATCGGTGATTGTTTATTTAATGCCTACCTTATTTTTGTGATGATGGATACTTTTGGGATGGAGCCACTGTCCTTTACACAGTGGGGTTATTTTGTTTTTTGGTACGTGTTAGCACGTTACGCAATGCCTGCTATGCTTGGGGCAGCTATGTTTGTATTGTATCCCCTATATGAAAGCATACTTGGCTTTTCTCCGGAGATGTTAGCCGTGTTACTGGCCATTAATGTGCTCATAGATCCGCTTATTACAAGCACTAACGTTTTGTCAAATAGTGGTCTATGTGTTGTTTTTGAAAATTTTTGGTCACAAATTCAAAAGATATTTGCAAAGAATCATTCTTAAGTCGTAAGGCTTTGTTAGTGGTCCAGTAAGTTGCTGCGTATTATATTTAGAAACTCTATTTTTAATGCAATTTTCGCCTGTGTTTAAAAATTGTTTTTTTATCGGCTTTAATAGAGAGGTGATCCTTTTGAAATCAGATACTATACCTTAATACCCTGTCTGATTTAGTAGGACCACCTCTGTAAAGCGCTTCTCTTTTGTAACCTTAGCCAATTGTTAAAGGACTTAAAGCTAATATCTTGTCTTTTGCAAAAATCTGTTTGCCTTAGACCACTTGACTTAAATGCCTCAATATAAGCTATGCGATCAGTTTTCATAACGTATTCCATCTTTTTTCCGATTAATATATCTGCCCTAGAATATGACTGACCTTAAAATTTAGAAAAAGATGAAGTTATTTGGACGATTACGGTACTAAAATAGTAACTGGGTGCTGAACAACACTTATACGAACTCCACCGGCATATTGATCTCGAATCAATTGAGCTTGTTTCTCATTATGACAAAGAATACTGGTTAAGGCGAGTGCACTATGGCAGAAATACCTCCCTACAGTCGTTAATGCCCTCAATCTCCTCAAGTCTGCGGAGGTTAAAGAACGTGCATTAAAGAAAAATCCATTCCCTACAGTCCGTAATGCACCGAATCCGCTCAAGTTTACGGAGGTTAAAGAATGTGCACCTAAGAAGAACAAATTCCCTACTGTCTGTAACGCAATAAGTCCGCTAAAGTCTACGGAGGTTAAAGAACGTGCATGAGAGAAGAAATCACTCCCTACAGTCGTTATAGTCATTCCAAAAACAAACCGTATTCTCGAATAGTATCATCAATTGTTAA
>CAZTIE010000037.1:0-11756 GCA_964613645.1 uncultured Verrucomicrobiales bacterium | reverse complement strand
TAACAATTGATGATACTATTCGAGAATACGGTTTGTTTTTGGAATGACTATAAATTGTCATTTATTGTTAGTTACTATATATAAAAAAGGTCGGAGAAACTCCCCCGACCTTGTGGTAACTAAAAATACTTTATATTTTTAGAAAGAATAGCGTGCTGTTGCCAAAACACGTTTTCCAGTTGCTTTTACAGATCTTGTTAATGTTGAGTCCTTCATGCTTTTTTTAACAGAGTGCATATATTCAAGACCAAACTTCAAGTCATCAGCAGGTGTCCACATGATGTTAGCAAAGTAACGATCAATTGAACGTGTTGGTACGCGTGCAGCATTTTCTAACATCACATTCGTTCCGCCAGCATTACTTTGACCAGCAAGGTTATATGTTAGGCCGGTTTCTAGCATCCCAGCTTTGTGTACTGTTCCACGAGAGAAACCAAGGTTCATTGTCCACATATCGTTAAATGGTTGTGTTAAGCCAAGACCCCATTGTGTGGTGGTCTGTAGAGCCATTTTGTTAGTTGCAGTATCAAGAACTGCAGAGTGACCTTCATATTCTGAAATATATTGGTTCACACCACGACCATAGTTTAATACTGCAGACACATAACCACCTTTTATAGTCATGATTTTAGCATCAGTACCTAAACCATATCCAGTTTTAGATGTGCGACGACCAGCTTGGCTGCTCTGTTCTTTGAATGATAGATGCTTTAAAACACCACGAAGACCAAATTCATGACCATTTCCAACAGCAAAGTTCATGCGCGTTGCAAAATCAGGCAGCTTATGCTCAACTATACTTTGACCAGAACCCGTCTTATTTATTGTAACGGCCTTTCCAGCAGGCGTATTGGCACCAGCACTGTTGAAGCTAATATAATCAGCACTTGGGCGTTCTATAGAATTTGCCCATGTAAACATTTTATTTGCTGTCCATGTATGGCGAAGAACTGGCTGACGTGTTGGATCACCATATTGTCCAACGAAGTCTGCAGTGCTGGCTTGTGGGAAATTATGGAATGTTGAATAGTCTTGACCAATTGTCCATTGTCCAACAGTAAAATATGCCTGGCGCAATCTTAGCTTTAAAGATCCGCTAATGGATGGGTCCTGAAGAGTGTGAGTAGCATTACTGGTTGCTGTTGCAAATCGTTGATCAGCATAGAAATCTGTTATAACAGTACCCTTAACATCACCAAAACGACATGTTCTTGTTAACATATCCAGCTTCAAACGTGTTTGTTTCATGTGTGCAGAAACAACACCTTTTTTATTTGGCGAATTGATAGCAGCGTTAGCGCCAGTAGTATCATCTAGGCGATCCCATGCATAAGAATGTGCTTGGTTGTAATCACCATTGAATGAATCAACGTCATAGTTTAATACAGCATGTACATAACCATGGACACCAATAAAGACATTGTCTGTTAATTTCATATAACCAGATGGCGCAACACCACTTTTATTGTTACAGCCATCACAATAAACTTTTTCTTCTTTTTTGTGCGGTGTTTTTCCAGGGTGTGCGAAAGCTGTAGATGTGACAGCCATAGTCGCGCCTAATAGTAATAAATATTTTAATTTCATTTTTTCTCCAAAAGTTGAAATTAGTTGCCTATATATAAAGTTTTAATTAAATTGCATATAAAGTAAATGCTGTTTTATTTGTAACGTTTTAATTAAATTTTATTGTATGGTATTTTTGTCACATATATGATCTTTAGGGTGTTCAATTTTTGGTAACAGTAAGAAGAAAGTTCCCTGTGCATTTAAAACACCTGCTTTTTCACCGGCTTTGTGACCAAGACCAAAGAAGTAGTCACCGCGAATGCCGCCTTTAATGGCGCCGCCTGTATCTTGTGCTACCATTAAGCGTTGAAACGATCCTAGGTTTTTATCGCACATATCTAGCCACAGTGGTGTGCCAAGGGCTATAAATTTTGGATCAATCGCCATGGATCTTCCCGCAGTGATCGGAACATTTTGGGATCCTATTGGTCCTGTGCCACCTTTTCTAATTATAAAAAAGACATAGCTATCATTTGATGACATAATACTTTCTGCCTTGGATGGATTGTTTTTTAGCCATTTTGTGATGGATTGCATCGTAACCTCGTCGCGGCCTTTCACAAGGTGACCTTCATCTAATAAAGTTCTACCGATTGGGGTGTAGGGTTGTTTGTTTCCAGATGAATACCCTAGGTGCAGTATCTTGCCACTGGGTAGACGCACGCGACCAGAACCCTGTACTTGTATAAAAAATGCTGCAACAGGATCGTCTACATAAACCAGCTCTAATTTTTTACTTTTTAGAGCGCCACGCACAATATCTTTTCTTGGTAGTGTTGCAAGTTTGATAGAAACGGGTTTTCTGTATAGTGGTGTTTGATATTTGCCGTGTCTTTTCAACGATCCACGCAAAATAGGTTCATAGTAACCTGTAAATACACCGTTACTCGTTCCATTGATCTCCACTTTATAGGGTGTCAGGTGGCTGGTAATGAGTTTGCGTAGTTCGTTTTCATGTTTAATATTGTCATTTAATATGCAGTGGCAAAAGGGTGTAAAATCTTGCATTGATCTGTAGCCGATTGCTGAATAGTATTTTTTGTTTGGATTTTTAATTATGGCGTCACAGCTTGTTTTAAAAGCGGGTAGGGCATTGATGATGCGATCTTTATGGAAGCTTGGTAGTGTTTCATAAGAGGTGGCCGTTAACGTTAAATGTGTATCTGGGCCAGAACAATTTGTTAAAAAAATAAGGGAGCTTATTAAGCTGAATACAATTGATAATTTAAGCATATGGCGGTTCGCTGTTTTATAGGATGCGTTTAATAATATCTTTAGCGTTAAGGTCAGTGATTAAAATGGTTTTTAATCGCTGTAGTTGCCCTGATTGTATGGATAACGCACTTTTAGGGCATTTAAAGAGTTTATGAAAATAGTCGATGACAGCCTTATTTGCTTTGCCGTCAACTGCGGGGTCATGAATAAATACTTTTAAAACGGGATGAAATTGCCCGGCTTCAATGGGCCCAATTCTGCTTTTTGCCGCATTGGGTGTGACTTTTATATATAATATAACCCCTTCAGGTGTTTCTTTTATCGGCATATCTTGAAGAGGTGGGCAAAATAACATGTTAATTTTTAATACCTAAAAATAGAGATGTTCTGCTAAGTATCGACGTGCCTATAAGTATCATGATGAACGCGCAAACAATTCCAGGCCCTATAGGGATGGAGAGATAAAAAGATCCCAATACACCGATTGGAAAAGAAAATAGCGAAAATAAAAGCGCTTTTTTAATGGTTTCTTTTGGTGATGTTGTGTTTGTAAACACAGCTGTGCACGGAATAATCAAAAGTGCAGGTGCAATGAGGGCACCAACCCAGTGAATGCTAATGGCAATAACTGTGGCAGATGTTAATAAAAATAGAACACGAACCTGTGTGACATTTAATCCGGATTGTTGCGCTAGGTCTGAATCTAAAATATAAAGAATAAGTTTATGATGAAATATTGCTAAATAGATGTTTACAGCAATAGCCAAGGCGGCAAGCCAAGCTAAACTTTGATAATCGATAGAGAGTAAATCGCCAAACAAAATTTGTTTTAATGTGTCGTCTTGCCCGCAAAGGTGTAGGATGACGAGGCCAAAAGACATGCCACCGTAAGATAATAGCGATAATACAGTGTCATTTGATATGCTTTTTTTTGTTGTAAAATGGTCAAAAAGCAACACAAAGCCAATAAGGTAAATGATGGTGCCTAAGTGGTAAAAGGGGACGTGCAACAAAACACTTAAAGCTATACCTAAAATAGCGCTGTGCGATAATGTATCGCCTAAAAATGCCATGCGTTGCCAAAGCAAATAGCACCCAAGGGGTGCTAATAAAAAACTAAGGCAAACACCGGAGAGAATTGCTATTAAAAGTGTTTCATTCATAAATAAAACTAACTTGCTAATTGTTGCTCAGCAAAATCCCAATTCACCAGGTGTGCTAAGAATGTATCAACATAATCTGGGCGGCGATTTCGGTAATCGACATAATAGGCATGTTCCCACACGTCACATGTTAGTAATGGTTTTAATCCTTGAGTTATTGGTGTTTCTGCATTTGGTGTTTTGATAATTTTTAGGTTTGCTCCTTCTTGCACAAGCCATGCCCAGCCTGAACCGAATTGTGTTAGGCACGCCGCTTTAAATTCAGTTTTAAAAGCGTCAAGAGAGCCAAAACTTTTTTCAAGCATATTTTTAAGTGCGTCCTTTGGTTCACCTCCACCGTTTGGGGATAGGCAGTGCCAATAAAAAGTATGATTCCACACTTGTGCTGCATTGTTAAACAGACCAGAAAGGTCTGGATTGCCAGCTGTTTTTAAGATAACTTCTTCAAGTGATAAGTTGGCAAGCTCAGAATCCACTAAAAGCTTATTTAAATTCGTTACATATGTTTGGTGGTGCTTGCCATGGTGCAGTTCTAATGTTTCTGGGCTAATGTGTGGTGCTAGCGCATCAAGCGCAAAAGGTAGTTCAGGGAGTGTATGTTGCATTGTTCTTTACATTTAAAATTAACTATCCCTACTTTAAAGTATTTTGATAAAATGGGTAAGATAAAAAATTAATAATGAGAAGAATAATGGTAGCGGGAGAGGGACTTGAACCCCCGACACGCGGATTATGATTCCGCTGCTCTAACCAGCTGAGCTACCCCGCCGTGAGGTAATATGGTGGGCCCTGAGGGATTCGAACCTTCGACATCCTGATTAAAAGTCAGGCGCTCTACCAACTGAGCTAAGGGCCCTAATATTCCGGAATTCATTGTAACATGTTTTAGGGTGCATGTCAAATGGTGCCTGCTGCCAGACTCGAACTGGCACGCCTATACAGGCGACAGATTTTAAGTCTGTTGTGTCTACCGATTCCACCAAGCAGGCACAAACCTATTTTGATATATTGGGATAGTTAAGTCAATATAAAATTGTTATAATTTTAACGTTTTTTAAAAAGCCTTGTCTTTAATTGAAGTAAATGTTGGGAGGTGTGGTGACTTATTCCATGCCAATATGCAAAGAGAAGTTCCTGAATGGATAAAACATGCAGGGTATAAGTTTACAAAGTAGGCTTATCAAAATTCAGCACAACACACGCCCCACACCAAACTTGCATCTGATGCACATGATCGTTTACTATATTATACCCTATGCTGATTTTTGTTGATCCGGACGTTTTAAAATAATGACTTTTTTGATGCGCCTTGGGTCAGCATCTAAAATTTCAAACTCAAATCCATCAGGGTGGGAAATAACCTCTCCTCTTGTTGGGACTCGGTTTACGATGTTGTTGATAAGGCCACCAAGTGTTTCAATGTCTTCTCCATTTTGTTGTTCTACCGCTATTTTGCACGATAATTTTTCTTTTAAATCTTCCAGTAATATACGTGCATCAACAAGAACTGTACCATCTTCTTTAATATTAATTTGTGCAGTTTGTTGGTAGTCGGTATCTTGAATGTCGCCAACGATTTCTTCAATTAAATCTGAAAAGCAAACCATGCCATCGGTACCACCGTGCTCATCTGCAACGATGGCAATGTTATGTGCATTTTGTTTCATTTCTAATAAGAGGTCTAATATTTGCATGGCCGGTGAAATGAATAAAATACTTTTACGCATAAGGTGCTGAATATTGAGTTCTTTTTTCTTGTAAGTGAAGGAGAGAATGTCTTTAATATGCACAAAGCCTATAATTGTATCAAGCGTATCGTGGTAAATAGGCATGGCACTATAGCCATGCTGAACCATAAGGCCTAAAAGTTCGTCTGAGGACACTGTATCTGGTGCTGCAATAATTTCTGCACGTGGTACCATGACATCTTCAGCTTTAAGATCGCGCAAATCAAGAACATTCCCAAGCAGTTGTCGTTCATCAGATTTAATGCTAACGTCTTTTTCTTCAGTATCTTCGATCAGATCATCTATTTCTTCAATAAGATCCGCAATCGTGCCGCGTACTGTTTCATGATCGCTTTTTTTGAATAATTTTTTGATTTTTGAAAACATCAAATTTGCCTTTATTGATATGGGTTTGAAATATTAAGTTTGGATAAAATATTGGTTTCAAGTTTTTCCATCGCGTTAGCTTCATCATCCTCAATATGGTCGTACCCTAATAAATGTAGGGTACTGTGGACGAATAAGTGTGCAAGATGATTCATGAAAAGTTTATTTTGCTCTGAACTTTCTCTTTGTATGGTTTCAAAGCTCATGGCAATATCACCAAGTAATATTGGTTGTTGCCGTTCCCGAATATTAGCTAAGTCATGGATAGATAGCTGTGGGAAAGATAATACATTTGTTGATTTGTCTTTATCGCGAAATTGCCTGTTCATTTTTTGAATGCACTGATCGTTGGTTAACAACACGCTAACTTCCATAGAATTATGGATGTTTAAGATAGATACAACACTTTGAAAAATTGGGGTAAAGAACACTGACCACTCTTCTTCTGAGTGCCAGGAATCCCATAGATTATAATCAGTTTGTACGATTATATTTGAAGTGTTTTGCATTAGAAAACGATCAGTTCCATATAATTTCTAAACTTTTTGCCCATTTACAGCGACAATATCACCGGTTAAGCTGTTCATTGTTGCCTTCTTAATTTTAACCGTAACGATTTGTCCAAGCAAGCGTTTAGGTGCCTCAATAACAACAGATTGTAAATAAGCTGATTTTCCTAATAATTGCCCTTCTTTTTTACCTGCTCTATCAAGTAATACTTCTTGTTCTGTGCCAATTTTAGACGAATTAAACTCTTGTTGTTGTTCAGCTAGTAATGCTTGAAGTGTTTGTAATCGCTTTGCTTTTATATCATCAGGGACTTGTAACTCGTTTGCAGCAGCTGGTGTACCTGGTCTCTTACTGTACATAAATGAATAGCATTGTGAAAAGTTTACTTTTCGGACAAGGTCTAACGTTTGCTCGAAATCTGCATCCGTTTCGCCTGGGTAGCCCACAATAAAGTCTGATGAAAAGGCAATGTCTGGTCTTGCATCTCTAAATGCTTGAATTAATTCAAAATAGCGGTTGCGATCATGCTTACGGTTCATATTCTTTAAAATGTTATCACTTCCGGATTGAACAGGAAGGTGAAGAAAAGGCATTAATTTTGGAATGGCGCCATGTGCCTTGATAAGGTCTTCTTGCATATCGCGTGGGTGCGATGTTGTATAGCGTAAACGGTCTAGCTCTTTTATATCGGCTAGCCTATATAATAAGTCTGCCAAAGAGTGTTCTTTACCGTCATCGTCTTCGCCGTGATACGCACTGACATTTTGTCCAAGAACGGTTATTTCACGTGCGCCAAGTTCGACAAGTTTTTTAGCTTCAGTAACAACTTTATGAAAAGGACGAGAAAATTCAGCGCCACGCGTGTAAGGCACAACACAGAATTTACAAAATTTATCACACCCTTCTTGAATGGATAAAAAAGCACTAACAGGTGATTTTTCAGGCAATATAAGAGAGTCAAATTTATCTTCTTTTGGAAAATCAACGTTAACAACTCCGCGACCAGAACCTTTAAGATCTTGATCTTTTTTGCGCATAAGTTCTGCTAACATTTCAGGAAGCTGATGATATGTTTGTGGGCCAAAGACCATGTTCACATAGGGTGCTTGACGTAAAATTTCTTTGCCCTCTGCTTGGGCAACACATCCAGCAACGGCAATGATCATGTCTTTGCCTTGCTTTTGTTTCTCTTTTTTAATAATATTAATACGCCCTAAGTCAGAATAGACTTTTTGTTCTGCTTTTTCACGAATATGACAGGTGTTTAAAATGGTGAAATCTGCGTCATCAAGGACATCTGTTGTTTCAAACCCTAGTGGCGATAAAAGGTCTCTCATACGATCTGAATCATACACGTTCATTTGGCAGCCAAATGTTTTAATAAAAAGTTTTTTCTTCATCAAAGTATCTATTAATATAGTTAAAAAAAATCCTAGACATAACTATGTAGGCCTAGGATGTGATTATAACATAGTTTCAAAAAAATGTTAGCGATTTATGGCAACGCCAATTTGCGTACCTTCAGAATCAGATACCTTTATGAATTTTTTTCGACGTCCACTCATACCAAGGCCTGTATTTTTTGCAATTTGGCTGCGACGCTTTGCATAGCTAGGTGCAACAACTGGATAATCGTGAGGAAGCCCCCAACGTTCACGGTATTGGTCCACTGACATTTTGTAAACAGTTTTCAGGTGGCGTTTTAACATTTGAAGGCGCTTACCATCTTCTAGGCAAACAATATAATCCTCATGGACAGATTCATCTATCGGCACAGCAGGATTCAACGGAGAAGAACTTCTCAATAAAAACGGAGAACGTGCAGTTTCTGATAACACTTGATAAGTAGATTGCACAAATTTTCTAAGATTCTCAGGACTTACCTGATGATTAGAAACATAAGAAGAAACAATATCAGTGGTAAACCCTAATAATTCAGCAGAAGTCACTTGATCTGACATAATTTAATTAAACCTTTACAATAATTAACTTGAATATATTATTAAACAATATTTAAAATTTTTGCAATAGCTTTAAATACTTTTTATATGATTTTTTAATAAAATTGAGAAAACATTAAGAACAAGATTAAAAACACGCAAGAAAACGATCTATAAGCAAAGAAAATCTTCATAATCAAGCTAAGTATATGTTGATAATTTATACCCCTATTCGGAATTGCTGAATATGTTCTGCAAACAATGCATACAAAATTCTAATATATTGCAGCAGTGATTTTTATCGTTTTTTGGAATAGTGAGTTTTTAAGAGTGTGCTAAATCCAATTATATTCAAAAATAAAAATGTATAGACAAACCATAGAAGGCTAGGGGCTTTTACTGACATGTTTAATAAAATAATGACCGAAACTTGTATTACTGCTGCGACAATGATACAGATACTTATTTTTCTTTTTCTTTGTCGGCGTTTTAAGTCGCCGAATAGGAGGATGCTCATTACAATAAGTGCATTAATTAAGCATAACCATGGTAGAATTATTCTTTGATGTCCTTCAATAATCATGCGTTGTTTTGTGGTTTCGTCTTGCGTGATGTCTTCAGGGTTTAAAAGCTCATTTAAAGAGCGTTCATAGGGTTTTTTTGATCGCGGTTGATCTTGAGGTATTAGGGTGTTGAGGTCATAAACGCAATTTTCAAAATAAAAGAAGGAAAGCTGTTGTGTTTCTTTGTTCCATTCTTGTCTGTGGCCTTTAAATAGAACAAGATTTAGCGTGTTATTCTCTTTAATAAGTTGTCCGGTTTCTGCTGTTATAATGAACGGTACTTTCCCGTTTTCTTCAGATTGATGTATGAACACACCTTTTAGTTTTCCAGTTAAAGAACGTTCCTGCACATACACAGTTGTACCTTTGATAGCATTAAATGTACCTGGTTGAATCACAGATGATGACAGTTCATTTTTGATTTGGTGTTCAAATGATCTGAATTTTTTAAAAGATTCCGGTATCAAAAATATATTACTTAGTAATGTGACAATTGTTAGTATGGCGCCAATTGTTAAAAAAGGTTTTGCTATTCGAAAGTTGCTATAGCCAGTGCTGCGTAAAACAACCATTTCATTATCCGCAATTAGTTTTTGGTATACTTGAATGCCAGCGATGAGCAAGCAAATAGGAAGGAGGATCGAAATTAAATCGGGGAGTAGGAAAATGACAAGAAATATATAAGACTTTAATCCGATACTGTTATTGATAATTAATTCTAAAAATCGCAAAGATTGTGATAGCCAAACCATACCGATGACAAGGATGGATATACTTAAAATATACGATCCCAGCATTTTAAAAATATAACGATCAATTGTATTAAAGATGAAAAACATACATTTCCTGTGGGGTAAATTATAAAATAACCATTGTCACAATGGTGTTACATTGGTTACATTATACAGTATAAACTGTAATGTCTTTGAACTAAATGAATTTTATGCCTAAATTACTTTCTTATGGAAGTATCGTTTGTTTTTCTCTCTTGTCCATTACTCACCTTTTTGGGTATGAAGCTAAAATTATTGCCGTTGTGGATAAAAATGCGATTACAGAGAGGGATTTAGAAGATCGAATTCGCTTAGTATTGTTTACATCTAATCAAAGTGATACGCCGCAAATGCGTAAAAAAATGCGTGTTCAGATCTTAGAGTCGATGATTGTGGAGAAGTTACAGCTTAAAGCTGCTATTGATGGTAAAGTTTCTGTGTCAAAAAAAGATGTTCATCAAGCTGTTAACAACATCGCCTCGCAAAATAACATGACTTATCAGCAACTTATGCAAATGTTTAAGTCAAATGATATTTCAATCAAGTCACTAGAAGATCGTTTACATGCACAATTGGCATGGGACGCTATTGTTAACTATGGTCTTGGTGGTATTAATGTTTCTGATAAAGAAATAGATAAAGTTTTGCATGCTGAAAAGGCATCAGACATTCTGTTTGATGTGTCTGAAATTGTCCTGTATCCAACAGACGCCTCTAAACGTGCTGAGGCTAAAAAACAAGCTGAAGATATTGTCCAACAGTTGAAAGCAGGAGCTTCATTCAATGCTTTAGCGCAACAATTTTCACACAGTACAACGGCAAGAAAGGGCGGTCATTTGGGCCGGTTATCATCTGCAAATTTGTCATCAGATCTGCTAGCAGCTTTAAATAATATGAAGGCTGCTGATATTCGCATTATTGAAATTCCAAAAGGCATTCAAATTATACGTTTGAACAGTAAAAAACAAGCGATGGAAAATGGGGCTGCCACAGTATCATTTAAAGTGGCATTGATCCCTTTTGATGAAGATATGAATGAGGAACAGCAATATAGTGTGCAAGCAAAAATTGATGCTTTACGGTTATCTTCAAGTGTTTCACAATTTATGAAATCGTCAGCTGAAATGGGCTTTGCCATTAAAACTGTTGAAGATCTAGAAATTGAAAGTTCAGCATCAAAAGAATTTTCTGCGATGCTAAAGCAGGCAAAAGTGGGCGGGATATTGAAGCCAATTCGTCATGAAGGTGGGTTACAATTAATTTATGTTACAAAAAAATCTGTTAAACCTTATCAACCGTTGACACGTAAAGAAATTAAGCAACAGTTGGAGTTTCAAAAGAAAAATATGACAGCTGCCATGTTTTTAAATAAATTACGAGCACGTACATATATTACAAATCACTTAAGTGGTGACCACGATACAAAATTTGTAACATACGGGGAGTAAAGGCAGTAAAATGCTACGAAGAACAGCATTTAAAATTTTTATTTTTATATCTTTAAGTATTATAATGTTAAAAATTTTAGCGTTTTATCACTCTATCCCTGCAATACAGAGTGAAGTGTCTATGGAGAAGACAGATGCGATTGTTGTTTTTACAGGCGGATCTGAACGCGTGCGTGCTGCTGTGGATTTGTTTGAAAAAGGCAATGCACCTTTGTTATTTGTATCTGGCGTCCCTAAAGGTGTGACAAAACGTAAATTGTTAGAGCTTACACATTCTAATATTGTGGATTTATCAACCGTACAGCTGGGTGGGGCAGAAAATACACAAGAAAATGCTGAAGAAGTCTCCAAGTGGGCCAGTGATCAAAATATTCACTCTATCAGACTTGTGACGACTACCTTTCATATGCCACGTGCTCTTAGAGAACTTGCCTTGAAATCTAACAATTTAACTGTTCTGC